>DATJOQ010000378.1:0-9354 GCA_035506935.1 Binataceae bacterium (SeqCode)
CAAAATCTGAACGTCTCGCGGATTATCGATTGCACTGGCCCTGAGAGTGACTATCGGCGATGGTGCGATCCTCTCGTCGATGACCTTCTGGCAAGCGGTAAGGCTCGAGTTGATCCGCTCGCCCTTGGAATTCTGACGGACGATTCTGGCGCATTGATCGACAGAAATGGGCGAGTATCCCAGACTGCCTTCACCATTGGTCCAGCGCGCCGGGCAACGCTCTGGGAATCGAGCGCAATACCTGAGATTCGGCAGCAGGCAAGCTCGCTCGCACACAATCTGCTAGTGGGTTTGCGTCCCAGGTCCGACGCGCGCCGCAACCCGTTCGTTGTGCGAATCGACAGCAAGGAGCCAAGCCGTGCGAACGCCTAATTGGCTCCGCGCCATCTTCAAAGGCCTGCTGACTATTGGTGACATTCCGGCAGGAGCCGCAGAGATGGGCGCAAATATGGCGATGACGCGATTCTTCGCAGCGTTTGAGCCCATCGCGTTCGAGGTCCTGGACGAACCGTACTTACAGGCCCTGAAAACTGAGATTTCTCGCAATGACCGAACTTCAGGATCGAAGCACCGGTCACCGGCGTCTCGGAAGGTTATCCATCTCAAAGATCGCGCCCATCAAGTGCCGAATAAAAGCTTGACGTGGGTATCGCTGAACTAACACCGATCTCGCAGGGAACTATTGATGAGTAAAGAAAATCAAATTGGAAATACTCTTGAAGTGCGGCGCGTCGCGGGACATCTTGGCGCGGAAATCTCAGGCGTGCGGCTCTCGGGCGACCTTTCCAGCGCTGTAGTCAAAGCGATTCGCGAGGCGCTGTTCAAGCACAAAGTCATTTTCTTCCGTGAACAAACCCATCTCGATGAATCGAGTCACGAAGCATTCGGCCGCTTGCTCGGAGACATCGTCCCACACCCCACGGTTCCGTCGCTCAAAGGAACGGAAGCCGTTCTTGATATTGATGGTACCAACGGCAATCGGGCGACCGCTTGGCATACGGACGTAACCTTCGTCGATGCCTATCCGCAAGCTTCGATTTTGAGGGCACTGGTGGTGCCCGAATTTGGCGGAGACACCGTTTGGGCCAACACCGCACACGCCTATCAGAGTCTTCCTGAGAAGCTTAAGGAAATCGCGAATGGTCTGTGGGCCGTTCACAGCAACGCTTACGATTACTCAGTCCCGGCACCGAAGGCGCAGCCCGAGAAATTGCGCCGATATTTCGAGGTATTCGCCTCGACTGTGTATGAAACCGAGCATCCCGTTGTTCGAGTCCATCCCGAAACCGGTGAGCGAACCTTGATATTGGGAGCTTTCGTTCGTCGCTTCCTCGACTTGCCTCGAGCGGATTCTGCCCAGTTGTTCTCGCTACTGCAGGGATACATAACTCGCATCGAAAACACAGTCCGCTGGCGGTGGTCGGTGGGCGATGTCGCAATTTGGGATAATCGTGCCACTCAGCATGTGGCGGTCGATGACTACGGCACGCAACCTAGATTGCATCGCCGCGTCACAGTAGCCGGCGACGTGCCCGTAAGTATAGATGGGCGGCGAAGTGTGACGCGCAAGAAGGAAAAGGCAGGTTCGGAACCGGCTCTAGCGGCCGCATCTTAAGTTGTCCTCCCGGGGGAGCTTTGGCGCTCAAACGCGGGCGGATGGTTACGGCCATTACCATTCCGCCCGCGTCCCCCATCTAATTTGCTGGTTTCAGTGGAACGAGTAAACCAATGGAAATCTTCTGGTACATTCCAACGCACGGCGATGGCCGCTATCTCGGAACTACCGTTGGGAGTCGACATGCAACTCCGTTCTATCTCAGGCAGATTGCAGAAGCAGTTGATGGGCTTGGGTTTGCGGGTGCGCTGCTGCCTACGGGACGCTCATGCGAAGACGCCTGGGTGATAGCCGGCTCACTTGCCTCAGTCACTCAGCGCATGAAGTTCCTCGTCGCAGTGCGCCCCGGGTTGGTCTCACCGACGGTCTCAGCAAGGATGGCGGTTTCGCTCGATCGAGTATCGGGTGGCAGATGCCTGGTCAACGTCGTGACGGGTGGCGATCCTATCGAGCTTGCGGGAGAGGGGCTTCACGTCGATCACGATACGCGCTATCGGATCACCGACGAATTTCTGACGATTTTCAAGCCATTGATTGAAGGGAAAGAAGTCAATTTTGAGGGCAGCCATCTCAAAGTAAGAAACGCGCGAATACTGATTGACAAGGAACAGAAACCGACCGTGCCTCTATATTTCGGTGGTTCATCCGACGCCGGCATAGATGTCGCGGCGCGTCATGTCGATTACTACCTGACCTGGGGCGAGCCGCCAGGTGAGGTAGCTGAAAAAATCGCTCGCTTTCGGCGGCACGCTGCGCAATTCGGCCGACGCGTCAGGTTTGGAATCCGATTGCACATTATCGTTCGCGAGACGGAAGAAGCCGCATGGAACGCGGCCAGTGATCTCATACGATATGTGAACGACGACGCAATTCAATTGGCGCAACAGACCTTTGCGCGCATGGATTCCGAAGGGCAGCGCCGCATGGTGCGATTGCATCGAGGCAGCCGGGAGGAACTGGAGATCAGCCCGAACTTGTGGGCTGGAATCGGTCTGGTTCGGGGCGGGGCGGGTACCGCACTCGTAGGAAGTCCTGAGAAACTGGAGCAACGTATCCGCGAGTATCAGGAGATCGGGATCGATACTTTTGTGCTTTCCGGTTATCCGGGGCTCGAGGAAGCTTACTACGTTGCCGAACTGCTATTGCCGCGGCTGCGTCAAAATCGTCCGGTGGTTGAAGCTTTAGCGGCAGGATAAACTCCGCGCGGAGGCTCAACCGGCGATGCAGCCACGAGAATCTAATGCGGTAGATCGAGCGCGGCAGTTAGCTCGTGACTTTGCGGCCCGCGCCTCGGATCACGATCGTCACGCGACCTTTCCCTTTGAGAACTTCGAGGCGCTCAAAGGGGCCGGGTTGCTGGCGTTGACAGTACCAACTGAATTGGGCGGCGATGGCTCAGGCCTCAAGCAGACCTGCGACGTGCTTGGCGCCATCGCCCGGGGCGACGCGTCAACGGCGCTCGTGCTTGCGATGCAATATCTGATGCATGCGACTATCGTGCGCAGTCCGCGCTGGCCTTTGCATATCCGCGAAAAACTTGCGCGCGAGGCGGTAAACGATGGCGCGCTCATCAATGCGCTCCGCGTCGAGCCTGAGCTTGGCACTCCCGCCCGGGGCGGCATGCCAGCGACGACTGCCGAGGAAACGTCCGGCGGCTGGCGGATCTCTGGCCACAAGATTTACACGACGGGTGCGCCGTTACTCAGTTGGCTGATGGTCTGGGGAAAAACTGCTGAAGCGGAACCACGCGTCGGAACGTTTCTCGTTCCCGCACGCGCAAATGGCGTGCGAATAGTCGAGACCTGGGATCACATGGGCATGCGCGCGAGTGGCAGTCACGATGTCATCTTCGAGGGGGCAGCGATTCCGCGCGACTATGCGGTCGATATTCGCAAGCCGTCTGAATGGGCGGAGCGCGACGACGTGCAAGCTGCGTGGTACGTCCTTGGCATTTCGGCGCTTTACAATGGCGTCGCAGCGGGGGCGCGCGATTGGCTAGTGAGGTATTTGACGGAGCGCGTGCCAGCTTCGCTCGGCGCGCCGCTGTCAACCTTGCCGCGGTTCCAGGAGGCGGTCGGAGAAATTGACGCACGTCTGCTCACCAATCGGGTGCTGATTGAAAACGCCGCGATCATGACCGACCGCGGTGATCCTCCTTCCGCAGCGGAAAGCGGGCTCGTTAAGATGACGGTCACGACCAATGCGATCGCGGCTGTCGAACGGGCGATCGAGCTTATCGGAAATCCAGGTCTCAGCCGCACTAACGAACTGGAGCGCCATCTGCGCGACGTTCTCTGTTCGCGAATCCATACTCCGCAGAATGACACTATTCTCATTGCCGCCGGCCGCGCGGCTTTCAAAGCGATTGAGCGCAAAGGAGAGACGCTATGAGCGTCGAATTCATCGGCATGATCGGCACCCAGGCGGCCTCGGAGATTCATCCGCCTGAAGGGCCCGCGATCGATATCGACTATGTGCGACGATTTTCTCAGGCTCACGAACAGGCCGGCTTCGATCGAATACTAATTGGCTATTTCTCTAATGGTGCGGACGGATTTGTCGTCGCATCGTACGCAGCTTTCGTGACGCAAAAGCTCGGACTGATGCTCGCTCATCGCCCGGGGTTCGTTGCACCCACGCTCGCCGCGCGTAAGCTTGCCACCCTCGATCAATTCAGCCGCGGACGTCTCGCCGTTCACGTCATTTCGGGCGGCGACGACGACGATCAAGCCAAGGACGGCGATTTCACATCGCATGACGAACGCTACGCGCGCACCGATGAGTACGTTGAGATCCTGCGGCGGATCTGGACTTCGGATAAGCCCTTCGATCACGAGGGCCGCTTTTATAAGTTTCGGCGCACGCTCTCCGACGTAAAGCCTTTGCAGAAACCGCACATCCCGATTTACTTCGGCGGCTCCTCCGATGCTGCCATCGCGATCGCCGGGAGGCATGCCGACGTGTATGCATTGTGGGGTGAGCCTCTTGCTGAGGCGGCGAAAACGATCGCACGTGTACGCGCTTCTGCCGCGCGCCATGGACGCACCGTGCGCTTTAGTCTCTCGATGCGTCCGATCCTGGCCGCGACGGAGGAGGCCGCGTGGGCACGCTCGCGCGGAATAATTGAAAGGATTCGTGAGATTCGTGGCCAGGCAATGCTCGGCGCCCCGCGCAAGTTTCCACAAGCGGTAGGATCGCAACGGCTGCTCGACGCTGCTGCCAAGGGCGAGGTGCTGGATACTCGGCTCTGGACAGCAGTCGCCGCGGCGACAGGCGCTCGCGGTAACACCACCGCGCTGGTCGGAACGCCCGAGCAGGTCGCCGAATCGCTGCTCGCGTATCACGACCTTGGCGTCACGACTTTTCTGATTCGAGGTTTCGATCCGCTCGATGACGCTATCGATTACGGCCGGGAACTGATTCCGATCGTGCGGCGTGAGGTCGCTCATCGCGAAGCTCAAGCCTTGAATTCTCGGGCGAGCTAACAAATGGGACTCAATAGCAGCCATTGGGGTGCGTTCGAGCCTGTCGTCCACGGGGATCGCCTG
Source organism: Binataceae bacterium (SeqCode) (assembly GCA_035506935.1). GTDB lineage: Bacteria > Desulfobacterota > Binatia > Binatales > Binataceae > DATJOQ01. Next base: position 5,164 of record DATJOQ010000378.1, read on the forward strand.
ACAGATGCGCAACCCTTCGCCAAGGATCGCGATCCTTCTCCGCTGCTCAAATCAATTTCCGACGCCGTTCATGATCGAAGCCGCGTAGCCACTCCCGCCGTTCGCCTCGGATGGCTGAAAGATGGCCCGGGACGCAACACCCATCGTCGCGGAGCTGACAGGTACGTCTCCGTAAGTTGGGATCGCGCGCTCGACCTTGTCGAAGAAGAGGTCAGGAGAACGATACGCGAGCACGGTAATCAGGCGATCTTCGCCGGCTCTTACGGGTGGGGTAGTGCCGGCCGCTTTCATCACGCGCGGACCCACCTGCAAAGATTTCTGGGAGCGCTGGGCGGGTACACCGGATCGCGGGATACGTACAGCAACGCCGCCGGAGCGGTCCTGGTCAAAAATGTTCTCGGCACGCAGCAGGCGATGAACGGTCCGGGCACGAGCTGGCAGAGCATAGTTGAAAATTCCGACCTGATCGTTGCATTCGGCGGAATTCCGACGCGCAACACCCAGGTGACTCCCGGCGGGATGGGCGAGCACATCAGCCGCGGCTGGCTCGAGAGGGCGAGGGCGGCTGGCGTCCGATTTTGCAACGTCAGCCCGATTCGCGACGATGTTGCGGCTCAGCTCAACGCGGAGTGGATTGCGGTTCGACCGCACGCCGATACCGCGCTCATGCTCGCGCTCGCACACACACTAGTTGTCGAAGGACTCTACGACGCGGATTTTGTAGCGCGATATTGCACGGGCTTCGATCGCTTTCGCGAGTACCTGTTCGGGGGTGAGGACGGTGTAGCAAAGTCGGCAGATTGGGCCTCCAAACTCAGTGAGATTTCTGCCGATCGAATTCGCAGCCTGGCGCGCGAAATGGCTGGGTCGCGAGCCTTCATCATCGTTAACTGGTCCTTGCAGCGCGCCGATCACGGCGAGCAACCGATCTGGGCGGCGATCGCGTTGGCTGCCACCCTCGGCCAGATTGGATTGCCGGGAGGCGGAATCGGTTTCGGCTATGGCAGCATGGAAGGACTCGCGGGTGTGAAGCAGGATGCGCCGACGCCGACGCTTCCGATCGGACGCAATCCTATTAGAAGCTTCATCCCGGTCGCTCGAATCTCGGACATGCTACTCAATCCGGGAAGGACCTATCACTACGATGGGCATGAGCTCAGATATCCCAAAATAGAATTAGTATATTGGTGCGGTGGAAATCCTTTTCACCACCATCAGGATATCAACCGGCTTATTCAAGCATGGCAGCAACCTTCGACGATTATCGTGCACGAACCGTGGTGGACCGCCACCGCCAGGCGTGCGGACATCGTGCTGCCGGCAACGACGACTCTCGAGCGCAATGACATTGGCGCGAGTGCACGCGACAGGTTCATCGTGGCGATGAAGCGCGCTATCTCCCGTCAAGGTGAAGCGCGCGACGACTTCGCGATCTTCGCGGCACTGGCAGCCCGGTTGCACGTGAGCGATCAGTTCACCGAAGGCCGCGATGAGGAAGAGTGGCTGCGGCACATATATGATGTCGCGCGATCGCAGGCGTCAAAGCATGGGCTCGAATGGCCTGGATTCGACGAATTTTGGGCGAGTGGATACGTTGAGATACCCGAGTCATCGAGGCCATACGTTCTATTCGATGACTATCGCGAGGATCCGGATAGCAATCCCTTGCTGACTCCCTCGGGACGAATTGAAATCTACTCCGACAAGATTGCCAGCTACGGTTACGCCGATTGCCCCGGACATCCGACCTGGTTTGAACCCACGGAATGGCTTGGTGCTCCACTGGCTCAAAAGTATCCACTACACTTGCTGACGACACAGCCGTCAACGCGGCTTCATGGTCAGATGGATATGGGACGGATTAGTCAGTCGAGCAAGGTAAACGGACGGGAGCCGATGCGAATCAATCGGACAGACGCCGAAGCTCGCGGCATTCGTGATGGCGACATTGTGCGAGTCTTCAACGATCGCGGCGCGATCCTCGTCGGGGCCGTCTTGACTGAAGACATACGCCCCAGTGTGATCCAGATCTCTACCGGCGCCTGGTACGATCCTGAGAAACCGGGCACAATTGGCAGCCTGGACAAACATGGAAATCCGAATGTTTTGACACTCGACAAAGGCACCTCGAGCCTCGCCCAGGGACCAAGCGCACAGACTACCCTTGTTGAAGTCGAAAAGTTCGCGGACCTCGAACATCAAGTGACGGCTTTTGAGCCGCCGATCGAAAACGATGTCGCATCATAGCTAGTTTCGATTTGACGGCCGCGGAGGCAAGGAATGAGCAGTCGACAACTACATCTTGGAGCTTTCATGCGGCCAGTGAGTATTCACACCGCAGCCTGGCGATATCCGGGTGCGTTCGCCGACGCGAATTTCAACTTTCAACATCTGACGCGATTCGCGCAGACGCTCGAGAGAGGAAAGTTCGACGCCTTCTTCATGGCCGACCACCTGGCCGTGCTCAATATGCCTATTCAAGCGCTCAAGCGCAGTGCGACTGTAACTTCGTTCGATCCGTTGACGTTGCTGCCCGCTCTCGCTGTGCTGACGAAGCATATTGGGCTGATCGCTACTGCATCGACGACTTACAACGAGCCCTACCATATCGCGCGAAAGTTCGCGTCGCTTGACCATATCAGCGGCGGGCGCGCCGGTTGGAATGTGGTGACCTCGGGCAATCCCGATGAAGCCAGGAACTTTGGCCTCGAAGAACATATCGAGCACGCGACGCGTTATCGGCGTGCTCGTGAGTTCTTCGATGTAGTGACAGGTCTCTGGGATAGCTGGGCGGACGATGCTTTCATTCGTGACGTGGAATCGGGCGTCTATTTCGATCCCGACAAACTTCATGTCCTCGACCATCAGGGAGAATTTCTAAGAGTTCGCGGGCCGCTCAATATCGCGCGACCGATCCAGGGGTGGCCCGTTATCGTACAGGCGGGCGCTTCAGATGCTGGCCGTCAGCTCGCGGCGGAAACCGCGGAGGTTGTTTTCGGGGCAGGATCCAACATCGAGAATGCGCGCACTTTCTATGCCGATGTGAAGAGGCGGATGGAGGTAATTGGGCGCAATCGCGATCACCTCAAGGTGTTGCCGGGCGCCTTAGTGGTGGTTGGCGAGACAGTTGAAGAAGCACGCAACAAGCGTCTGCACCTGGACAGCCTGGTACACTACGACAGCGCAATCGCATCGCTGTCGGTGATGCTTGGTTACGATGTGTCTCGGTTTAACCCGGATGGACCTCTGCCACCAATTCCTGAGAGCAATGCAAGCAAAAGCGGTCGTGAGCGAGTTATCGAATTGGCGCGGCGCGAGCACCTGACGGTTCGTCAGCTCGCGCAACGTATTGGTGGATTCGGCGGTTTAGCCTTTGTTGGTACTCCGGCAACGATCGCGGATGAAATGCAGGAATGGCTATTCACCGAAGCCTGCGACGGATTCAATATATTGTTTCCATATCTTCCCGACGGACTTGATGATTTCGTAGATCGAGTGGTTCCTGAATTGCAGCGTCGAGGAATTTTCCGCAGTGAGTACGAAGGTAAAACGCTCCGCGAAAATCTGGGATTGCCGCGGCCTGCGAATCGCTTCTTCAAGACCTTAGATTCTTCGACCTCTACTACTGATCGTAGAATTCTCAATACCAATAATGCGACCCGGGAACTTCGTTCCTCAGGAAAATAGCATATCGACTAGTCAGCGATAGCTACTCTGCCCGGAAGTCGTTTCCGGTGATTGGTATGGAAACGCTGACTGATCAACGAATTGCGCCGCCAATAGTCTTGGATTCGACTTTTCGGGCCCGTCAATTAGTTAATTATCTGTAAACCTACTTGTGCTTAGTCGAAGCGGTTGGTAGAAGGTGCGCGTTGCCAATTACCTACTAATTTGACCGAGTAAGTGGAGTATTTATGGTCCGGAGGAATAGTGTTGTCGCGTTCTTTGCAGGGGCATTGTTCATTCTGCTGGGTTTTCGACCGACCCTCGCACAGGCGATTAATCCCGTGCAGCAAGATATCGATTTGCCGGGTTCGCCGTTTGCCGCAGCAGTAAGCGTCGACGGTCAATATGTCTTTGCCTCACTCAGCGGTGGCGCCAATGGTATCGCCATCATCAAGCAGGGACCCAAGACGGCGAGCCTGATTCGACGCCACAGTGGCTGCGTCGCGTCAATCATTTCTGTTTGCG
>DATJOQ010000379.1:0-8326 GCA_035506935.1 Binataceae bacterium (SeqCode)
GCCCCTCGCGCCTACGATGAATCACTCGGCGAAATCGTCCATCGTCTCAAGCGCAAGCATGGCTTCGCGATGAGCGAACGCGTGACGCCTCCGCAGCCCTCGAAGCCTTCAGTACAGCTAAGTTTTGCAAGTTAATAGCGGTCAATTTCGGTCCACGCCCCGCAAATTTTGACCTTTTCAGCGATTACAGCTAGTCTTAATCGCAATTGGACTTTTATACGGGCCCTTTCGATTCTGTCTGGCGAACCCTGCGATTATCGAACAAGGACTGAGGATGGCTTCAACCTGATGGCCACGTGGAGGGATCTTAGTTAGCTCATCCCCGTTCGCCATCGGACGATACTTTTTATTGTGCGGAGGAGAGTTAGGAGAGGATGGCTACCACCACACGGAAGACAAAAGTCAAAGCGGCCGTGGAAAAGGCGCGAGAGGCGCTCGACTCGGAGAGCGGAAGCTTGAGCCCCGAGCAGTCGTCAAAGACGCGCCGGGCATCCAAGGCCAAGCCTGCTTCGGTTGCCGAACAACCCTTCGAACAAGTGCAGCCCGAAGCCCTGGTCGTCGTGGCTACGCTCGAACATACCAACGGGCATTCGCCAACTCACGCGGATATCGAGCTCCGCGCCTACGAAATCTTTATCGCGCGCGGAGCCACGCACGGTCAGGATGTCGAAGACTGGCTGAAAGCGGAGCAGGAAGTCCGCGCTCGTAACGGCGCGCATTCCTGACATCATCGTCCGCTTGCGCGAATCAGAATCCGCGCCACGAATTGGCGCTGTGGGCTTGGTGCGAGGGGCGGGACTTGAACCCGCACGGTATTTCTACCACGAGCCCCTCAAACTCGCGTGTCTGCCGTTCCACCACCCTCGCAATGTCGAAAAGCCGCTGATCGCTTAACGATCCGCAGCGAGCCGCGCGCGCGTCGGCTTACTTCCCAGGCACCGACTCCGCAGGAGGCGCCCCGAACGGCTCTTCGCCCGGGAAGCCGCCACCCGCAGGCGCCGGAGCCGGAGCTGGCTTCGCCGGAGCCGCCTTGCTCGGCGCCGCGCTGCGCGACGACTTGTCGAAGATACTCGACGTGACGTGCTTGGTCGACGCATACGCCAGGAACATCGACGTCGCGAAAAACGCCACCGCCAGCCCGCTGGTTACCCGGGTCAGCAGGTTTCCCGCGCCGCTCGAGCCGAACACCGTCTGGCTCGAACCGCCGAAAACCGCGCCGACGTCGGCGCCCTTGCCCTGCTGCAGCAGCACGACCACCGTGAGCACCACGCAAATCGTAACGTGAATCGCAATTACCAGAGCTATCATTGATACCTGATACCTGTATTCTAATCAGTCCGACCGGGCTCGCACTATCCGCGCGAACGCGTCGGCCTTCAAGCTTGCCCCGCCGACCAAAGCCCCGTCAATATCCGGCTTGGCCACCAGCGAGTCGACATTCTCGGCGGTGACGCTTCCACCGTAAAGGATTCGTATCTGATGGGCGACCTCCCGGCTCGCCCGTTCCATCAGCGCGCCGCGGATCGCCCCATGTACCGCATGAGCCTGCTCGGGCGTGGCGTTATGTCCCGTGCCGATCGCCCATACCGGCTCATACGCCAGCGTTATCCTGGCGATATCAGAATCCTCCAGCGCTTCAAGCCCGCCGTCCAACTGCGTGATCACCACCTGCAGGGTGCGGCCCGACTCGCGCTCCTCTAGCGTCTCACCGATACACAGGATCGGCTTGAGTCCGTGCTTGAGCGCAGTCTTGAGCTTCTTGTTGATCAAGCCGTCATTCTCGCCGAACAGCCGCCGCCGCTCCGAATGGCCGAGAATAACCCAGCGCACGCCACATTCCTTGAGCATCGGCGCCGACACTTCACCGGTAAACGCGCCGCTATCTTCGAAGTGCATGTTCTGCGCGCCGAGCTCGAAGCTTGCGCCCGCCAGCGCCTGGGCCGCGGCCGGAATCGCGACGAATGGCGGCGCTATCACCACCTCGCGATCGCGCGCGAGGGTCGCCGCTTCGGGGTCGAGATCGGCTCTGAGCGCGGCGATAAGCGCGCGCGCCGCGTTCGGCGCAAGATTCATCTTCCAGTTCGCGGCGAAAATTTTTCTCCGCATACGCCTAACCCTTAAGGAGCGAAAGAGTCTTTAATTCAGCATCAGGACGTCGTGCAAGCGCGGCAAGACGCGAGCATGCGATGCGGCCAGATCAGGACCGCAGCCCCGCGTCATCGCTCGAGAGCTTTGACTCCCGGCAGCTCGATTCCTTCGAGAAATTCCAGGGTAGCGCCGCCACCGGTCGAAATATGGGTGAAGCGCTTGGCCCATTCATGGCCCGCAACCGCGGCCGCGGTGTCGCCACCGCCGATTACGCTCTTGGCTCCGCTGTCGGCCAGCGCCACACCGACCGCGATAGTGCCTGCCGCGAACGCCGGCAGCTCGAAGAAGCCCAGCGGACCGTTCCACACCGCGGTCTTGATACCGAAAAGCTCGGCGATAAATTGCTGGATCGTCCGCGGACCGATATCGAGCCCCATCTTGTTGTCCGGGATTTGATCGCCGGTCTCGGCGATGGCGTTGGCTTCAGGCGCGTCGGCGAAAACGTGATCGGTCGGTAACACAAAACGCACATTCTTCGACGCCGCCATCTGAAGGATCTCGCGCGCCACCTCCAGCTTGTCCTCTTCCACCCGCGATTTACCCACCGCGACGCCCTGCGCCTTCAGGAACGTGTACGCCATCGCGCCGCCCACCAGCACCGCGTCGACCTTGGTCAGCAGATTCTTCAAAACCCCGATCTTGTCGGAGACCTTGGCGCCGCCCAGGATCGCGACATACGGATGCTCCGGAGCCACCGTCAGCATGCGCAGCGCGTCAAGCTCGCGCATCATCAGAAATCCCGCCGCACGCTCGCTCAAAAAGCGCGTCACGCCAACGGTCGAGGCGTGTGCGCGATGGGCCGTGCCGAACGCGTCGTTGACGTAAACGTCCTTGCCACGCGCGAGTTCGTGCGCGAAGTCGCTGTCGTTGGCCTCTTCCTCGCGATGGAACCGCAGGTTCTCGAGCAGCAGCGCATGCCCCATCGGCAGTGCATTTGCGAGCCGCTGCGTGATATCTCCAATACAATCGGGCGCCAGCGCCACTTTCTCGCCCAACACCTGGCTCAGGTAATCCGCCACCGGCTTCAGGCTAAGCTCGGGAACGCGCTCCTTGGGACGCCCAAGATGCGAACATAATATCGCGGCGCCACCCTGGCTCTGGATATAGCGGATAGTGTCGAGACTGGCGTCGATCCGCGCCGTGTCGGTGATTTTTCCGGCCTCGAGCGGCACATTGAAGTCGCATCGCACGAGGACCTTCTTGCCCTTAAGGCTGAGGTCGCGAATCGACGGGATCGACATCGCTCAGACTCAACTTAAGCCGTTTGATTTCACAGCTTGCTGGCAACCAGCGCGCACACGTCGGTCAGGCGATTCGAATATCCCCATTCGTTGTCGTACCAGGAAAGGATCTTCACCAGCCGCTTGCCCAATACCTTGGTCAGCGGCGCGTCGAAAATCGAGGAATGCGGATTACCGTTGAAGTCGCTCGACACCAGCGGCTTGTCGCAATACTGCAGAATTCCTTTGAGCGGCCCTTCGGCCGCCTGCTTCATCGCCGCGTTTACCGATTTGTCATCGCAATCGCGCTCGACCGTGGCCGTCAGATCGACCAGCGACACGTTCGGCGTCGGCACCCGCACCGCGATTCCGTCGAGCTTGCCCGAGAGCGCCGGCAACACCAGGCCGATCGCCTTGGCCGCTCCGGTTGAAGTCGGCACCATCGCGAGCGCAGCCGCGCGCGCGCGACGCAGATCTTTATGCGGACCGTCCAGCAGCATCTGATCGTTGGTGTAGCTGTGCACCGTGGTCATCAGGCCGTTGATAATCCCGAAACTCTCGTGCAGCACCTTGGCCACCGGCGCCAGGCAATTGGTGGTGCACGACGCGTTGGAGATCACGTCGTGCTTGGCCGGATCGTAAGTCTGCTCATTGATTCCAAGACATAGAGTTACGTCCGCGCCATTGGCGGGAGCGCTGATCAGGACTTTTTTGGCTCCCGCGCTCAGATGCATCGCCGCTTTGTCGCGGTCGGTGAAAAGCCCGGTCGATTCCACAACCACCGGCACCTCGAGCTTCTTCCACGGAAGCTTGGAGGGATCGCGCTCGGCCAGCACTTCGAAGGCGACGCCGTCGAGCATGATGGTGTTGCCTTCGACCTTCACCTGATGCTTCAGCGGACCGTGGACCGAATCGTATTGCAGCAGATGAGCCAGCGTCGCCGCGTCGGTTATGTCATTCACCGCAACGACCTGGAGATCATTCCTGGTAAGCGCGGCGCGTAAGAACATCCGGCCGATACGGCCGAAGCCGTTGATTCCAATCCTGGTCGCCACTGTGAATCCCTCCCTAAGGTTGCAGGTTAAAGGATATTGCGCACCGATTCGGCTAGCAAGTGAAATTTCAATCCATCCAGTAACGCTAACCTCGCGCCAGCGTCATTTTAGATCAGCTCGTGCGTTGAGCCGCGGCGGCGCGTGCGTGTCGTATAGCAGAGTCGCCGTTTTAGGACGATTGCGCACGATCGACCGGAAAAGTAGCGTCTTGGGTATGGAGCTAGCTATACTTAGGATGGTTTCGTAAGGGCGTATGTTTCCATCGGCGAGCGGGGTTGGTGGGCTGAGTGTGGTGGACCTGCTGTTGGGCACCGGTCCGGTTGTCCAATTCGTGCTGTGGACGTTGGTCGCCTTCTCCATCGGTAGCTGGGGTATCATCCTTTACAAGCTGCGCCAGATTTCTCAGGCCCGCCGCCAGTCGCTGCGCTTCATCTCGATTTTTTGGGAATCGAAAAACCTCGCCAACATTCACAGCGCCAGCATCGATCTGAAATACAGCCCGGTGGCCCAGGTGTTCCGCGCCGGCTACCAGGAATTGCTCCGGCTGACGCGCGCCAAACGCCAGGTGGTCAACGCCGAAAGCACTTTTTCCACCGAGCTGGGCGGAGTCGAAAACGTGATGCGCGCGATGAAGCGCGAGGCCAACGTCGAGCTGACCAAGCTCGAATACGGCATCACGTTTCTCGCCACCACCGGCTCGACCTGCCCGTTTATCGGATTGTTCGGCACGGTATGGGGAATCATGACCGCGTTCCTCGGCCTGTCCGCGGCGCATTCATCGAATATCCAGGCGGTAGCGCCCGGAATCGCCGAGGCTTTGATCACCACCGCCGTTGGACTGGTAGCGGCGATACCAGCCCAGATGTTCTACAATTATCTGACCGCCAGGGTGCGCGTGCTCGCGACCGAGATGGAAAACTTCACCTCCGAGTTTCTCAATATCGCCGAGCGCCACTTCCTGAGCTGAGATTGTTCGCGCATGGCTTTTGATCCCGGACAGCGCGGTTCACTGGTTTCCCAGATCAACGTCACTCCGCTGGTCGACGTGATGCTGGTGCTGCTGATCATCTTCATGGTCACCGCGCCCATCCTGCAGCAGGGCGTGCAGGTGAATCTGCCCAAGGTCAAGGCCGCCGCGCTCCCCGGCGAAGAGCAGCAATTCGTGGTTTCGATCACCCGCGACAACGAAATCTACCTTAACGACGCCAAGCTCAGCCCCGCCGATCTGACCGGCAAGCTTCAGGCGATCGCTGCCGAACGTCCCGATCGCCAGGTGTTCATTCGCGCCGACGAGCAAGTGTCTTACGGCGAAGTCATCCGAACCATGGCGGCGATCAAGGCCGCCGGGATCGAGAACGTCGGGATGGTGACGCAGATGCCGAGCGACAATGCGCCGCCGTCGCCCGAGCACAAGAGTGGACACAAGCAATCCAGGGGCTGAGAGCGACCCCAAAAAGTCGGGCTACGCCGCGGCGATCCTGATTTCGGCGCTGGGTCACGCCGCGCTCGCGGTCCTGCTGTTGGTGGTATTGCCGTCCTACCTGCGCGCGCCACGCAGCGAACCGCCCTCGTACACCGTGAAGATCGTCGACAATATCCCGGCCGGCGATCTCGGGAGCCATCTGCCGCGCCTCTCACGCCCCAAGCCTGAGGTTCAACCCAAACCCGAGGCCAAGCCGGAACCGAAACCCGAGCCGCCCAAGCAGGAGCCGCAGGTAACCAAGCCGCCGCCTCCACCGCCGCCCGACAACGACAAGAACGCGATCGCGCTCAACGAGATCAAACCGACCAGGCGAATCGATACGCCGACGCCAACGCCTGCGCCCGAGCCTACTCCACCGCCGACCCCCGCTCCGCAACCGACTCCGCCGCCCGTGCCGACTGCGACCGAAGCGCCCAAGCCGCCGCCCACTCCCAAACCGCGTCCACCAACGCCTCCTCCGCCTCTGCCGACGCCTAAGCCCAAGCGCACGCCCAAGCCTGAGCGCATCGCGAAACCGGAGCGATCGCCTAAGCCGCCCGAGCGTCCGATGAAGGCGCCGCACGCGAAGCCGAGCCCGCCGGTCGCGATCGCCCGGGTCGAGAGCACGCCGAGCGTCAAGCAACAGCTCGCCAAGCTTCGCCAACAACTGCGGGCCGAGCATCTGGCCCAGGCGAAAAACGCGGCCGCAGAAGCAACTCCCGAAGCCGACGAAGAAGACGAAGGCGGTGAGGATACCGGCAGCGGCGGCGGCCCGGTGGTGGCCAATACGCGGACCGAAGGCACCGGCGCCGGTATCGGCTCAGGCACCGGCAGCATGGGGATTCAACAGAATCTCGATTTTCTGCTCTACTATCGTACGGTGCAGGAGCGGATCAAAGATGCTTGGAGCTTTTCTGGCGGGAGCAATGATTTAACCACCCGGGTCGCCTTCGCGATCGGACCCGACGGCAAGGTGACCGGCGTCAAAATCACGCAGAGCTCCCGCAATTCATCGTTCGACGAATCCGTGATCCGCGCGATTCGCCGCGCGGCGCCCTTTCCGGCGCCGCCGGAAAAATATCGCGATCAATTCGCTCACGGTATCGAGGCAGTATTCAAGCTGGGAGAACTCAACTCGTGACCACCGCCCCGCTCCGGATGCGCTTGGCCGGCGCCGCGGTCTTGAACCTTCGATTAGAGGCTATCCCGATGCGATTGAAACTGATCTCTTCCTCTGTCGCTGCCGCCGTGACACTGCTCCTGGTCATTGCGGGCTTTGCCCGCGCCCAGATTCCGATGGAAATCGTGGGACCCGGCTCCAAGCTGTCGGCGCTCGCGATCTCCCCGTTGCACAATCTCGGCGGCGACGACGAACATACGCTGAGCTCCGAGTTTATCGACACGCTTTCGCGCGACCTCAAACTCTCCGGCTACTTCCGCATAATCGACCCCCATTCCTATATCGAGGATCCGCAGGCCTCCGGCTATGAGCTCGGCAAGTTCAATTTCGGCGATTGGAGCTCGCTCAACGCTGAATTCCTGGTCAAGGGCGCGATCAAGGTCAACGGCAGCTCGGTCGAGCTCGAAGCCTACCTCTTCGACGTCGCCCAGCAGCGCCAGGATACCGGCAAGCGTTTCCACGGCGATCCCCACGACGTGCGCCGGATGGCGCGGCGCTTCGCCGACGCGGTGCTCGAGTCGATCACCGGACGCCGCGGCCCCTTCGACAGCCGGCTCGCTTTCGCCAGCACGCGCGGCGGCCGCTTCAAGGAAATTTACACCATGTCGGTCGACGGCCAGGATCTGTTCAAGGTCACCAACAATCCCACCATCAATATCTCGCCGAGTTTTGGCGGCTACGGCCGCGATTTGCTGTACACTTCTTATAAGAGCGGCGCGCCCGCGCTCTACTTGGCGGATCTGATCAAACAGCGCGAAAGCCGCGTGCACAGCGGATTGGGTGAGCTGATCGGAGGCACGCTCACGCCCGACGGTGAGCGCATCGTGGCCGCGGTCGAGAACGGCGGCGCCACCAACCTTTTCCTGCTCGATCGCTCGGGCGAGATGATAAGCGCCCTGACCCAGGGTCGCTCGATCAACGTAAGCCCTTCGGTATCGGCAGACGGACAAAAACTGGCTTTCACGTCGGATCGCTCCGGTGATCCACAAATCTACGTGATGAGCCTAAGCGGCGGCTCGGCCAAGCGCATCACTTATCAGGGCAACTACAATACCGATCCCTCATTCTCACCGATCGGCGATCGGCTGGCGTATCAAAGCCGCAATCACGGTATTTTTGACATCTACACAATTTCGCTATCTGGCGGCGATCCCGTTAACCTTACTAAAGGGGCAATGTCGAGCCAGCATCCCTGCTGGTCGCCCGACGGTCGCTACATCGTCTTCAGCGGCGGTCGCGAAGGCCGGGCGAAGTTGTATCT
>DATJOQ010000380.1:0-2161 GCA_035506935.1 Binataceae bacterium (SeqCode)
CTTTAGTGTTTCGCGTTCAGCGGAATCGAGTTCGTGCCCGGCGCGTTGTCAGTCTGCCCGAGTTTCATCGCCCCCATCGCCGTCGCGATCATCGCGGCGACATCCGACACGCTCGCCGGCAGGATAATCGTGTTGCTCTCCTTCGCGAGCCTACCGAATTCCTGGATGTATTGCTCGGCGACGCGAAGCTGCACCGCCTCGGCGCCGCCCGACTCGGTGATTGACTTGGCGACGTCGCGAATTCCCTCCGCAGTGGCGCTCGCGACCGAGCGAATCGCGGCCGCGCGTCCTTCCGCCTCGTTGATTTGGCGCTGCTTCTCGGCCTCGGAGGCCTTTATCTCCTCCTGCTTTTTGCCCTCGGCATTGTTGATGAGCGCGTCGCGGCGCCCTTCCGATTCGAGAATAACCGCGCGCTTCTCGCGCTCGGCGCGCATCTGCCGTTCCATTGCCTCGCGGATATCGACCGGCGGCTTGATGTTCTTGATCTCGTAGCGCAGCACCTTGACGCCCCACGCGATCGAGGCCTTGTCCATTTCGCCGACGATTTGCGCATTGATATTGGGGCGTTCCTCGAAAGTGCGATCCAAATCGATTTTGCCAATCTCACTGCGAACCGTCGTTTGTGAAAGCTGGACGATTCCCAATTCGGCATCGGCGATACCATACGATGCCTTCACCGGATCGATGATTTGAAAATACAGGACCGCATCCACTTTGATCAGGACATTGTCCTTCGTGATGCAGTCCTGCTCGTCGACAGTGATGATCTGCTCCTTGAGCGGATGCTTGTAGCGCACCGCTTCGACGAACGGCACCAGCAGATGCAGTCCGGCGGTGAGCGTCTTTTCATAGCGCCCCAGCCTCTCTACCACCCACGCTTCCTGCTGCGGCACAACTTTGGCTGCCGCGTTGAGTACGATGATCACGGCGAACGCAAAAAAAGCCAGCACAATAACGAGTGCCATCGCGTTTCCTCCTTCTAACATTTCGCTCGACTCCGCTGCGCTATGCCTATGCCTCGCGAGCGCCTGCGCCGCCGCGCATCCGGTCCCCCTTCCCTAAAGGGAAGGGGCCAGGGGCCAGGGGTTAGGTCTCCGGCGAGATCCACAGCGTCAGGTCCTTCACATCGGAAACCCGGCAACGTTGGCCGCGCGCGATCGCGAGGTTGCTGGCGTTGTGTACGCTCCAGGTAGTGCCGCGCATCTCGGCTTTGCCGAATCCCAGCGCCGGCAAATCGTCGATCGGCACCGCGATTTGGCCCACGACGTTGCCGAATTCGGGCTCACCGCCGACACGCGCCAACAGCGTCGTGGCGAGCCAGTCGCGCGCCCATAGCAGCGTGCCGGTCGAGAGGATGCCGAACACGAGCCACTGCACCCACGGTTGAGTGTTGGTCAAACCGGCCATCGCGCCGACTACGATTGCGCTCGCGCCGACGCAGAAAAGCGTGAAGTTGCGGGTTGTGTGGGTTTCCAGCGCGATGAGCGCAATTCCGACGATTCCCCATAGCCACCATGGCATCGAAGATCACCTGTGCCGATTCGCTTCGCCCCAGAATCCGAAATGATCGATGGTTGGCAGGCGGACCGCACAATCTCGGCTCTATCACGCCGGCCGCACGCAAGAAAGGAGCCTCCCGCTTGACTGGCGCCCGACCGATACGGTTCGGAAAAGTGCTCAGATTCGAAAGAGAATTCCGCGACTTGGCAGCTTGCTCGCATGCGCGATGGCGCGGGCATAGAGCGAAATCTGCGCGCGATACTCCTCGAGGCGCGAGCCGATCGCGAGGTCGGTTTTGAAATCGATAACGTTCCAGGTCGTCTTGCTGTTAACGCCTTCGAGGAATGCGAGATCCGCGATCCCTTCCACGATCGAGCCGTCGTCGAGTTTCAGCAGCAGCGGGCATTCGCGCCGGATGTCGGCACTCCCTCGCACGCGCCGCATGAGCGGAGACTTGAGCGCGAGCGAGACCGCCCGCGCCGCGGCCGCGACTTCCGAGTCATCCGCGCCGAGCATTCGCCCTTCCGCTGCAACCGCCGCGAGGATCGCGTCGTCGGAGGCATCGAGCGCGACACGCAGCATCGCCAGATGGACCAGGCTGCCGAACCGCGGACCATGCGGCCGCTTCGGATCGCGCGCCGTTTCGATGACCTCGATATCG
>DATJOQ010000381.1:0-3140 GCA_035506935.1 Binataceae bacterium (SeqCode)
ACTCGCCGCGCTTCGGCGGCGAGTATTGCTGCCTCTGCTTTCGCGCACCGCTCGTTCCTGGATCCTTCAGTCCCTGACTTGCCGTTCCCGTGCCGGTGTTGCAGTATGGACGTTGACGGCGCACGAACGCGCCGCAAGCGGAGAGGCGAATGGCGACGGGGATCAAGTTTGGAACTTCAGGATGGCGGGCGATTGTTGCGGACGAGTTCACGGTGGCGAATATTCGGCTCGCCACCGCAGGAATCGCCGCCTACGTGAAGACGCTGGCCGATCCGCATCGCGTGCTGGTGGGACGCGACCCACGATTCCTGGGCGAGAGTTTTGTTGCCGAAGCAGCGACCGTGCTGGCCGGCGCAGGAGTCACGCCGATCGTGATTCCCGAAGCCGCACCCACGCCCGCTATCGCCTATGCGGTGCGGACGCTGAAGACCTCAGGCTCGATCAACTTCACTGCATCGCACAATCCGCCGGAGTACAACGGGATCAAGTACTCCACGCCCGATGGCGCGCCCGCGCTCCCCGAAGCGACCAAACAGATCGAAGCTGCGATTGAGAAGATCGCCGGCAAAGATGGCAACATTCCGAGCACTCCTTCCACCAGAGATAGCTTTGAGACCGTCGATGTGAAGCCTGCATTCCTCAAGCGGCTTGCCGAGCTTGTCGACCTGAAAGCGATCGCCAAGTCAGGCATTAAGGTGGTATGCGATCCATTCTGGGGCGCCGGACGCGGCTATTGCTCGGATATTCTGCGCGACGCGGGCGTCACCGTGGAGACGGTCCACGACTATCGCGACGTGCTCTTTGGCGGGCACGCGCCGGAGCCATCCGACGAATTGCTAGGCGATGCCAGGAACAAAATGAAAGAGATTGGGGCTGCCCTGGCGGTTGCTACCGACGGCGATGCAGACCGCTTCGGTGTGGTGGATAGCGATGGCACCTTCATCCAGCCGAACTACATCATCGCACTGCTCTTCGACTACTTGGTGGAGACGCGCGGGTGGCGCAACGGTGTTGCCAAGAGCGTGGCGACCACCAATCTCATCAACGCTCTCGCCGAGCACCACAATGTTGAATTGTATGAAACGCCGGTAGGATTCAAATACATCGGCGCGCTGATCGACCAGGACAAGATTGCCATTGGCGGCGAAGAATCGGCCGGGCTCACGATTCGCGGACACGTTCCGGAGAAGGATGGCATCATCGCCGGCCTTCTCGTGGCCGAGATGGTGGCCACCCGCGGCGCGAGCATTGGCGCGCAATTGAAGGCGCTGTTTGCCAAGGTTGGTTCCTTTTACCCCGTGCGTGAGAACTTCCGCTTGACCCAGGACCAGAAAGCTGCGTTCACTAGAAAGTTGACGGCCGATCCGCCAGAGCTGGACGGGCGCAAGGTCACGAGTGTAGTGCGCACCGACGGGCTCAAGCTGATTCTTGAGGATGGCTCGTGGGTTTGCTACCGGCTGTCGGGCACCGAACCCGTGGTGCGAGCCTATACTGAAGCGCGCAGTGAGCGCGATGCCGAGGCGCTCAAAGCGGCCGCCGAAAGATTTGTGCTTAGTTAAAGGCTAGAGGAAAGATGACGAGTGAGGACCCCGGCGTTAAATTGAGAGTTCCAGTGAAGCAACCGGCTTCGCTACGCGACCGTGCGATGGCTCAGGCACAGCGCATCTGGCGGCCGGCGGGAACGGCGACTGCCGTGCTGCTGGCGCTGTTGGTCACCTGGCACGTGATTCACGGGCAGCATGGACTCTCCGTCTGGGAGCAGAAGCGCGCCCAAGACCGCGCACTGCAGCGTGAGATTCAGGAACTGCAGCAGGAAAACGCTCAGATGCGCGAGCAGGTCGAGCGGCTGAAGTCCGATCCTGAAGCGATTGAGCGCGAGGCACGCGAAAAGCTGCACTATGCCAAGCCCGGCGAAGTGATCTACACCTTGCCGGAGAAGCAGCCGACGCAACAAGCCGGCGCTAAATAGAACGTGCTAACTATGCGCGGAAAGAATTTCGCGCGCGGATTCAGAAATCGATGTGCGCCCGCAGGGTATCGACGTAGACAGGCCCGCGATCTTTGTTGTAGCCGGGATGAGCGATTTCGGTGCCGCCCGTCATCATATAGAATCCGCGCCAAAGGTGAGCGTTGTAATACCACTCAAGGATGTCCTCACGGCCGTAGTTCAAGTTTCCGTCACCCAACAGAAAACCGAGACCGCCGTAGTGCAGGTAGTTCTGATGATCGCGCTTGATGGCGTTGGATACATACGCCACTCCGACCTTGTCGTTGGCTCGCGACCAGCCCCTGCCCGCGTAGTCGCCGCCAAAGAGGATGGTCTGGCCGACCTCGGTATAGGCGAACGATTCGTGCTGATCTTCGTTCCAGCCAAAACGCGCAAACAGGCGCAGATTATCGGTGACCTCCTGTTCGGTATTGAATCCGAATCCGTACTTCACCGCGCCAAACCGCTCGGTCTGGGTAATGTCGGGCGTACCGCCCTTTCCGGCCTGGAACTGCTGCACAGATTCGCGGTAGTCGCCCATGTGCGCGTGGTTGACGAAGCTGAGGATGCGCACCGCGCCTTCGCGCTTTGGATCGAGCCATCGAGCAAAGAGCCCCTTGCGCAACTCCCACTCCCAGTTTTGCCCGCTGGCTCGACTGAATGCCCAATCGAGCGTTATGCCATTGGCGACTGTCGGCATCGCGGCGAAGGCGTAGCGTGCCGACCAAATCTTGTCGTCGTACTCGAGCATGCCGCCCACAGTGTAGCCGTGCGTGTCAGCCGCGTAGTCCCATGCGCCGTTGTTGTCGACCGTCCAGTTGGTGAACTGCAGGTGACTGTCGCTTCCCACGGAGTTGATGTCGAAGCTATCGGGAAGCGTCATTTTGCCGATGCGAACATCGAACCGGCGCGCCGGCACTTTGGCAGCAAGGTCAAAGGGACCGCGATCCTGAGCGGTCATCTCATCGGTCAAGCCCACGATCTGGTGGATTTCACCCCGCGCCAGATAGGGAACCGTACTGAGGGTAGGGTTCCGAACTACGTCGATGTTCGTCTCGCCCGCCAAGCCCAACGCCTGCGAAATGCCGCGTCCACCTGCATTCTCAAAGTCGACGATAAAGTCGGTGTTGTAGCGCGTATTCGCGTGCCACTG
>DATJOQ010000382.1:0-2233 GCA_035506935.1 Binataceae bacterium (SeqCode)
CGGCAAGCGACACCGAGGGTTGCGCAAGCGTCGACGACGCCCTACCAGGTCATCGAATCAAAGCCAGCTCCAGCGATAGAAGCGGCTCCAGTCCCGCAAGCACCCGCAGCGCCGGCGGGAGTTTCGGCGGTCACTCCCACGCAGCACGAATTCATCGAGCCTGAACAACAAGCCGCAGCGCCCTCTGAAGAGCCATCCGAGCAAAGCGAGGCTCGAAGCAATCCTACCTATGTGTCCGAGATAGCTTCGGACTTCCGCTATACGGTCAACAACGTCGAAGCCGACGCCGAAGATATCGTGACAGCGCCCCTGCATATCGATAAGGCGGGGAGTCTGTTCGTACAGCCGGGATTTTACTACACCGTGCTGGGAGCGGGTGCCGCGCTGGGCGGAGCATTCGCGCTGGATCAGACCGCGCGCGCCCATGTGAGACACATGGGATACGGGCTTGCAGACGACTTCGAAACCGGCGGCAATTTTTTTGTGTATGGCGGAACCGGTCTGCTTTACCTATGGGGTCTGCAGACGGCCGACGCCAACCTCCGCGAACACGAGATCACAGGCCTGGAATCGTCGGGCATAGCGTCGTTGTTAACGGTCGCGTTCAAGAACGCGTTTGGCAGATTGCGGCCGCATCAGGGCCACGGCCATTTCGCTTTCTTCGATAAAGGCGATTCATTCGTTTCGAGCGCGGCGACGCCGGTTTTCGCGCTCGCAGCCGCAGCCAGCGAGGCTTACGACAACAAGTGGTATGTTGCGCTGCCCGCTTATGCCGGCGCGGCGGCGGTCGGTGTCGGCCGCATGGGTAAGGACGACCACTGGCTGTCGGATATCGTCGGCTCGGCGCTGCTGGGTGTCGGCACCACCGAGCTGCTGCTGTACATGCATCGATGGCATGCCGAGAACCCCAGCCGATTCAGGATCTTTCCAGTTTCGGCGCCCAACACGGGAGCGATCGCTCGGCAAGGCAGTTCGCAGAGTATCGCGCCGCAAGGATTAGGCGTCAGCTACGAATGGTGACCTCGCGCGATTCGACTCGATCGGATTGAAGCCCGCATTATTCGGGATTAAACTCAAACTTATTGTTGCTTGACCCCGGCGTCCACCGAATCGCCTTGAACGGCGTTCGCGGAACACGGTATAAAGTGCCGGCTCGATCAGGATCGTCTCTGGTAAAAGGCGCTCAAACGCCGATTATCAGCAGCTTAGACTGGGAGGTCGCAACGGCTGAATGGCAGCAGCATCACCAGCATCCAAAAGCAGTCCCGTGCCCGAGCTGAAACAATCGCAGGCCAAGACGGTTCCCGCGGCGGAAGCTCAGGATGAACCCGGCTCATTGTGGAGCCGGCGTGATTTCCTCGGCCATCTCGGATGGGGCGGGTTCGCCGCCTTCTCGTTGGTCGGGCTTTTGGCGGCGGTCCGTTCGGCGTTTCCGCGCGTGCTGTTTCTACCGCCATCGAAGTTCAAGGCGGGATATCCGGACAACTACGTGATCGGCGAGGTGAGCGAGAAGTACAAGCAGGAGTATCGCACCTGGATCATTCGAATTAAGAGCGGCTTCTACGCGATCTTCGCCAAGTGCACACATCTGGGATGCACGCCGCGATGGCTTGCGGCGGAGCAGAAGTTCAAGTGTCCGTGCCACGGCTCGGGTTACTTCATCAGTGGTTTGAATTTCGAAGGGCCGGCGCCACGTCCGATGGATCGCTTCAAGATCAGCCTCGGCGACGACGGCCAACTGGTGGTCGATAAATCAGTGGTCTATCGGATGGAGCCTGGAGTCGACCCCAACGAGCAGCATCCGGAGAGCATCCTCAAGATTGCGTGAAAGATCGCGTGACGAAATCAGGCGGGCCGTGCGCTGAATCACGCGATTGGGCCCCAAAGACTCACGACACACCGCACCACATAGTCCCACTCGAAGCTTCAGGGGGAGAACTGCTATGGTAGAAAAAACCGTCGAGCTCACAGGAATTTCAGGCAATTCGATCGAGGACGCGGTGCAGATAGCGATCGCACGCGCCGGTGTAACCCTGGCCGGAATTCATACCGTCAGAGTTCGGGACATTGCTGCAGTGGTTGAGAGCAATAAAGTGGTAAAGTGGAAAGTCAGGGTTAAGGTGACTTTCAATGTTCAGGACCAGATTCATGAGTAGACGGTCGCGAACCAGCGACGTCGCGCGCCGCGTCAATTACGGCTGCCGTACCGCGGCGAAGTTGAGCTTCAAATAAT
>DATJOQ010000383.1:0-3167 GCA_035506935.1 Binataceae bacterium (SeqCode)
TCTCGACCACCTTGCTCCAGGGGTCGGGCATGATCTGCTTCATGCCGAGCGACACGCGTTCGCGTTCGGCGTCGTACTTGAGCACGACCACCTTGACCTTGTCGCCGACCTTTACCACCTCCGACGGATGCTGCAGGCGGCCCCACGACATATCGGTGATATGCAGCAGGCCGTCGAGACCGCCGAGATCGATAAAGGCGCCGTAGTCGGTGATATTCTTGACCGTGCCCTCAAGGATCACGCCCTCTTCCAGAACCTTGAGCGTCTGTTCCTTGAGCGAGGCGCGGTCGTGCTCGAGCACGCTGCGGCGCGAAACCACCACATTGCCGCGGGCGCGGTTGAACTTCAGGATCTGGAAGCGTCCGCGCTGGCCGATATAGCGGTCGAGATTGCGTGCCGGGCGCACGTCGACGTGAGAGCCGGGCAGGAACGCGGGAACGCCGATATCGACCTTCAGTCCGCCCTTGACCTTGCCCAGCACTACGCCTTCGACCGGCGTCTGGGTTTGAAAGGCACGTTCGAGCTCGCGCCAGACCTTGAACTTCTCGGCCTTGGCGCGGGACAGCATCACCGTGCCGTTTTCGGTTTCAGTGCCATCGAAGTAGACGTCGATCTCGTCGCCTTCGTTGACCCCGATATTGCCTTCGGGATCAAGGAATTCGGCGAGCGGCACCTGCCCTTCGCACTTGTAGTTTATGTCGACGATGACAGCATCGCGGGTGATCAGCAGGACTCGGCCGCTGAGAACGTCGCCCTGTCGGGGCGCGTTCAAGCTCTGCTCCATCAGCGACTGAAATTCATCGTCTCCTCCGTGAACCTTTTCGGGAAACAAACCTTTCTCCATTTAAGCGGGACCCTTAGGACTCAGGCTAACAGGAATGCATACAACCGGACTGAGCCGGTTTCAAGCCTTTTCGCTCCCTTGAGATCCTGTTCCTTTAATACGGGATTGTATTTGCGCAAGTACTTCCGCAACCGTAAAGCGACTTGAGTCTATCACAATCGCGTCGTCGGCGCATCTTAGCGGAGCCAATTTGCGATTGCTATCGCGACGGTCGCGTTCCTGCAACTCGGCGAGCACCTGATTGCGTGTGATCGCAACGCCCTTGCCTGCAAGTTCTGCAAAACGGCGCTCGGCGCGAACTTCGACCTGAGCGTCGAGATAGAATTTAAATTCCGCGTCGGGAAAGACCGCGGTGCCGATATCGCGTCCTTCCATCACGAGTCCCCCCTCACGCCCCATCGCCTGCTGCAGATCGCGCATTTTTTGCCGCACCGGGGCGAGCGCCGAGAAGCGCGAGGCGAGCTCGCCGATTTCCGGCTCCCCCAGCTTTGGCGTCACGTCGTTTCCGTTAAGGATCAGACGCTCTCCTTCAAACGCTATATCGATAGACGCGAGCAGCGGCGCAAGCCGCGCTTCGATATCAGGATCATCAGGGGTAAGGCCGCTCTCGCGAGCTTCGATCGCAACCGCGCGGTACATCGCGCCGGTATTCACGTGACGAAACCCCAGTTCGCGCGCCAAGGCTTTCGCCACGGTTGATTTTCCGACGCCGACTGGACCGTCGATTGCGATTATCGGGCGCGGACGTTTCATATAGTTATTCGCGTCATTAAACGTCGCGTCACTTGAGCCGCTCGCGCATCCGGCGGCCGCGCGCAAAGATCGCCTCGAAGCCGGCGACGTCGCCGGCGGCGATTACCCGCTCGAATTCGTCGAGCGCGCCACGATAGAGCCTAAGCGCGGCGAGAATCGCGTCGCGATTGGTGACACAGATATCGCGCCACATCTCGGATGACGACGCCGCCAGCCGCGTGGTATCGCGCAGTCCGCCCGCGCCGAACTCTATCGCCAGGCGCCCACCGATCTGCTCGTCGGCCAGCGCTGCAGCGAGCGCGCTTGCAACCAGCTGCGGCAGATGGCTCGAGCGGGCGAGAATCTGATCGTGATCGTCGGGGTCCATGCGCTCGACCCGCGCCCCGGTTGCGCGCCACAATTGCTCAATCTCGTCGACCGCTATCTCAGTGCTGCGGGCCGACGGTGTGATGATCACTCTTCGATCAACAAACAAATCAGGATCGGCCGCCGCGGCGCCGGTGGTTTCCTTGCCGGCCACCGGATGGGCCGCGACCAGGCTCATCTGCGGGCCAAGAATCGGCTCGAGCTCGCGCACCACCCATCCCTTGACGCTGCCGACGTCTGTGATCACCGCCTGGGGCGGCAGATGCGGCACCATCGCGGCCAAAAGCGCGGGCATCGTGACGATCGGAACCGCCAGCACCACGAGGTCAGCTCCGCACGCGGCCTCGATCGGATCACGCGTGGCCGAATCTATCAGCTTGCGTTCGAGCGCGACGTCGAGATTGGCCTGGGTGCGGCCGAAGCCGACGATGGTGTCGACCAGCTGATGGCGCCGCGCGAGCATCGCGAGCGAGCCACCGATCAGTCCGACGCCACAAATCGTCATCTGCTTGAACAACATCGCCATTGCTATAGAGAGGATTGCTTGCGGGATCAAACAGCGCTCAGCGGCCGAGCACCTCGCGCAGCGCGACGATCAGACGCCTGTTCTCTTCGGGCAGCCCCACGCTGATGCGCACATGGCGCGGCAATCCGTAGCCATTCATTGGGCGCACGATTACCCCAAGCCGCAGCAGGCGCTCGTAAACGTTATGCGCGTCGCCGACGTCGGTCAGGATAAAATTCGCTTGCGAGGGAACGAAGTCGAGCTCGAGCCGGCGGAACTCGGTCTCGAGATAGTCCATCCCGGCGGAGTTGACCTCGAGCGTGCGCCGCACATGCTCGGTATCGTCCATCGCGGCCAGCACGGCGACCTGTGCGAGCGAGGTGACGTTGAACGGCTGGCGCACGTTGTTCAGCAGCCGGATCATCTCGAGCGAGGAAACGCCGTATCCCACGCGCAGACCGGCGAGGCCGAAAATCTTGGAAAAAGTCCTAAGCGTGATCAGCAATCGCTTGCCGTCATGATCCGCCGTCGAGTCGGGATACTCGGGATCGCGCACGAACTCGAAGTAGGCCTCGTCGGCGACGATAATCACGCCCTCGGGAACCCGCTTGAGAAAACGCTGCCAGTCCTCGCGCCGGTAGATAGTGCCGGTCGGATTGTTCGGATTACCCAGCAGCACCATGCGGGTCTTGTCGTCGA
>DATJOQ010000384.1:0-7295 GCA_035506935.1 Binataceae bacterium (SeqCode)
CTAGCGCGCCATCCAGCCTGCCAAAGCCGAGCATAAAAATGCAAATGGTTCGCGCTGCTCCCGACCCGAGGGTAAAAAAGCGGCCATTAGTTACAAGACAGTAGCTTCCTTGACAAACCTGAGGCGGCGACTCAAGCTGAACTGGGGGTTGGTCCGCTTGAGCGAGCAGCTTTCGCCCGCCGATGGGGGGCACGCAGGACGAGGCTCAAATTCATATCGGAAGGCCGATTGGTTATTGCCCGGCCAGACATTCCATCGTTATTCGACAGCCCGCCGGTTGGTCCGACGAGCGTGCCGGTCGGAGGCCGTATGTTCCCATGGAGCCTTTCGATTTCGAGCAACAGGTTCCGGTCGAGTTTTCAATTGCGCATGGAATAGCACGTCGCTCGCCACGAATACGATCGCTATAGCTATTTTGCCTGGTGTATTTGACTACTAACTGCAATTCTATTCCGGGATTAGCAATATCAGTATATAACAGAGCGTCTACTATGTTTTCCGCTTCACGGGCTGGCGGCAGCCGCGATCTTTGTTAGGCAACCGTAATCAGTATGTCTACCATGGACGTGCCGAATTGGTATCTAGTCAGAACCAAACCGCATAAGGAGCGGTGGGTGCATGACCAATTAGTCGGCTCTTCGGCCGAAGTATTTCTCCCTTTGCTGCGCACGCGCAGACGACAAAAGATCGCATTGTCGCCGCTATTTCCCTGCTATCTATTTGCCTGCCTTGACATTCAGCGCGATTACTTCACGGTAAAGTACACCGCGGGTGTGAATGGTTTGGTTTCGGCGGGGCGCGAGCCGCTGGCGGTGCCGGCCTCAATAATCGAAGATCTCAGGCAGCGCGGCTCGGATGGCGCGGTCGAGCTGCCGCAAAAGTCGTTCGATAAAGGTGAGCGGGTAAAGGTCGTAAGCGGCCCGTTTCGGGGATTCGACGCGATCTTCGAGCGCTATCTTTCAAGCTCCGAGCGCGTCGCTATTCTGCTCGAAGCTATCCAGACGCACGGCATACGCGTAGTGCTGCCGACGGAATTTGTCAGCGAATCCGACTAGGTTTCTCGTCGCCGCGCTATACGAGTGCGCAATCCCAGCTCACGGGTTCCTCGCAACGGATGTCCACAGGTCTCCGAGGCGAAGAAGGACCTTGTCGAAACTCGCCTTGTAGCAAAATCACGTCCAAACAAAGCGGCTTGGTGGCAGACCCTAACTTGACGCAATTTTTGCCCTTTGATAGCTCTACATGCGTCTTTTTGGGTCTAATCGAAACCGGCGCCCGGACTGCTCAATTCCTCGACCTACGGCGAACAGTTCCGGCGCGAAGAGTTATTTTCAAAATAGAGTTTCTGGATTGGCGAGCCCGTTTTTGCACCTGGTTTGGCGGCCTGAGAACGAAGTCAACTGTCGATAGTTTGTGCCACGAGCAAAACTGCCGTCTCGCAAGCATGCCGCGACGCGCACATCGCATTGTTGATAAGCCCGAAAAACGCGGGAGGGCGGACGCATGATCGAAGAGTCCAGGGTTCCGAAATCGTCGGGAAATAGGAACTCACCCAACCATATCAAAGTGTATTATTTTCACCGATGAGCGGATTGCTTGTTGAAGCGCCGCGGCCTTACACTTTGAGTGCTTTTTTGATCGGCCCGAGCTACGTTCCGTTTGGTTAGAAATTGGCCTCGGCGCGCAGGGCAATTGATTCTCTTCCCGCTGGTTCAAGTGTTCGGGAGTATTCGCAAATGAATATTCGACAGGGTATGCGGTTGGTGGCTCAAAAAGGTAATTACTGCCGAGTTGGTTTGGGTTGGATCGGGGGGATCCTGCTGATTGCCGCCATGATCCTGGGTGCGAACACTTCCTGGGCGCAGATGGGCGGAGCGCCGGATAATGGCGGCGGCATGGGAGCGGCGATGGGTGCGAATGGTATGGGGCCCGCCGCCGCTGGTATAGCGGGTCAGGGCGTCAACGGCGGCACGGTGAACAACCTGTCTCAGCTCAACAAGCTTGATCCGGCGTTGCTCAATCAAATTGCCAACCAGCTCGGCATCTCGTCAGAGCAGGCGCTGGAGCTCAAGAACCAATTGAGCGCCAACGGGACGCTCACCAACGATCAGCTCGAACAGTTGAGCGCACGCCTGGCCGCCAAGCACTTCAGCGATAGCGAAATCACCAGTTTCGCCCATCTGCTCGGCATGACCGACGAGCAGATATTCGAGTTGAAAAGTCATATCTCGGCGGTGCCTCCCGAGCAAAAGAACCTGCCGCAGGAACTCAAGCCATCAATCGAGCAGGGGCAGTTCCAGCAGCCGCCCTCCAACATAGAGACCAAATTTCGCGCGACCGATTCTCCCAATACTATTCCGCAAGCGCCGGTGTTGGATAACCTTACTCAGTTCGGCTACACACTGTTTACCTCGTCTTCTACTATGTCGACCTTCGCCCCGGTTGATAATGTGCCAGTGGGTAATGACTATGTAATCGGCCCCGGGGATGAGCTGGACCTTTTGATGTGGGGTCGGCTCAACCGCAAAGCCGCGTTGCTGGTCAAGCGTGACGGTACCGTACTAATCGACGAGATCGGTCCGGTGCAGATCGGCGGGCTTAGCTTTGGCGATGCCAAGCACGTGATCGAAAGCCGCGTCGGCCAAATCACCGGAGTCCAGGTCGACGTTACGATGGGGCCGCTGCGAACGATCCAGGTTTATGTCTACGGCGAGGTGCCGCGTCCCGGAGCCTATACGGTCAGCGCGCTGTCGCACGTTTCGAACGCCTTGATGGCGGCAGGCGGGATTAGCAAGGTCGGCAGTCTGCGCAATATCCAGCTTCGCCGCGGCAATCAGGTGGTCCGCACGATCGATTTCTACGAAATGCTGCTGCGCGGCGATACCGCAGCCGATCTGCGCCTGGAAGGGCAGGACGTTATCTTCGTGCCGGTGATCGGCGCGGTGGCGGCGGTTGCCGGCGACGTAAATCGTCCCGCGATTTACGAGATCGGCCGCACCGCCGAACCGCTGTCGCGGGTGATTCAACTGGCCGGCGGCGTTACCGCGTTCGGCTACTCGGAGCGGGTGCAGATAGAACGGATCGAGAGCCATCGCCGGCGCGTGGCGCTGGACATAAATCTCGAACAGCTGCGCTCGCAGCGCTTTGACGTTCGCGACGGCGACCTGGTGAAGATCTATCCGGTGCTGCCGGAGAGAAAGAATATCGTCACGCTGATCGGCAACGTGCATCGCCCCGGCGAATACCAGTGGCGCGAGGGGATGCGAGTCTCCGACCTGATCCACGAAGGGGAAGGGCTGGCGAACCATACTTTTTTCCAGCATGCGTTGATCCGGCGCGCGACCGAACCTGAGCGCGCGACGCGTTTCGTTTCGGTCGACCTCGGCGCGGCGATGTCGGACCATCTGGCGAGCGCCGCCAATCTGCTGCTCTATCCGAGAGACGAGCTGACGGTTTATCGCGAGGATGAGGTGCGCGACGTCGCCACCGTCAAAGTGGTGGGCGAAGTCCGCAAGCCGGGAGTCTATGAGCTCAGTCCCGGGATGAAGGTCAGTGATCTGGTTTACGAGGCCGGCGGCCTTAAAGAAGAGGCTTACCAGCGAACCGCGGAGCTCGCACGCACCGAGGTTATCGACGGAGCCCGGACCCGCCATAGCTACGTCGATGTCGACCTGCAGGCGGCGCTGACCGGAACCGAGCCGTACGATCGTGTGCTGCAGCGCAACGACCAGTTGTTCGTACGGCGCGTGCAGGGATGGCATCTGCCGTGGGTCGTTACGGTCAAGGGCCGCGTGGCCCTGCCAGGACCGTACACGGTGCATACCGGAGAGCGGCTGGATTCGGTGCTGCAACGCTGCGGCGGGGTGATGCCCGACGCTTATCTGCCGGGCGTGGTTTTCATCCGGCAATCGGTCAGGGAACTGCAACAGGAACGGCTGGACGAAAGCCGCAAGCGAATCCAGGAAGACGTCGCTCGACTGCAGCTGATGCCAGCCTCGCTTAGCAGTGACAATGAGACTAAAGCGGCGACCTCTCAGGCGATGCTTGGTTTGCAGCACGTGCTTTCGGAGACCGAGAATCAGCAAGCTCAGGGCCGTATCGTGCTTCACCTGCGATCATTGACCCGGCTGGCCGGCTCGCCCGCGGATATCGAGTTGGAAGACAAGGATGAGATCACGGTTCCCAAGCGTCCTTCCTCGGTCAACGTTCTGGGCCAGGTATATTCACCCACCGCCATAATTTACGACCCGTCTTTAACGGTTCAAGACTACTTCCAGCGCGCCGGCGGACCGACTCGCGGCGCCGATACCGACCATACGATGGTGGTCAAGGTCGACGGCTCCGTGCTTACCGACGAAGGGGTAAAGAACAGTGGCAAGGCCAGGACTTTCCCGCTTCTGCCGGTGGTGAGTGGCGGCCTGATGGATATTCATCTCGAGCCGGGTGACACGATTTACGTGCCGGAAAAGTTCACCTTCGTGAGCAATGTCCAGTACGCCAAGGATATCACCCAGATTATCGCCAACAGCGCGGTGTCGCTGGGTACCTTGGGATTGCTGGCAACTCAGATTTAGGCACGCTAAATATACGCAATGATCCTGCGGATCTCGGCGTCAATGGCGATCGTGCTTGCGGCCACCCTGGGTAGCGGGGGCGCTATTGCGCAGGCGCAGGAGCGGCCGCTCGATCAGCACGCGCTGTTCCGGGCAGTAGCGGGATTCTACAATCTGGACCCGGCGCTGCTCGAAGCGATCGCGACCGTTGAGTCGCGCGGCAACGCCGAGGCGGTCTCGCCCAAGGGCGCGCAGGGCTTGATGCAACTGATGCCGGCAACCGCCCGTCGCTTCCGCGTGCAAGACCCGTTCGATCCGGTTGATAATGCCCTCGGCGCGGCCCGCTTTTTGGACCATCTGCGGCGCTGGCAGCAAAGCAAGCCCGGCTCTGGCGCAGGCCTGCCCGAGTTTCTCGCCGCGTACAACGCCGGCGAAGGCGCGGTCGACAAGTATCACGGCGTGCCGCCTTATCCTGAGACTCAGGAATACGTGCGCCGGGTGCTGATCGAATATCTTTTCGGTCCGCCGTCGCCGGATAGTCCCGAGCCCGAGCGCGCCGCCCGGCCGCATCCCGCGCCACGGCCTCTGACACCACGGCGGCTAACCGCTGCCGAGGCCGACCGCAGTGTGCTTGAGCAGTTGAGCCAATTGAGACAGTCGCGTGCGCTTGCGGCGTCAGGATCAGCCGAGGCCCCGCCGCGGTAGCCCGCTCTGGATGATGCGCTTGCGCATTGCTCGCGGAACAATCGCTCTACCTGTCATCTGCGGCGCTGTCGTTGTGCTGTCGATCCTGATCGCAGCAGGCCTCGCGCGTGCGTCTACCTACGTCGTTTATATCCCGCTCAACAGCTCGATTTATCAGGAACTCGACACACTCGACGGACTGGGATGGCTGGATACCTATCTCGCAGGTATCAAACCGATAAGCCGGGTCGAAGCCGCACGTCTTACGCTTGAAGCAGAGCATAATCTGACCGCGTCCGAGAACGCCGATGCTCTGGCGGAAACCATGATCCATGTTCTGCGCGAGCAGTTGCACGATGAAATCGGATGGCTCGAGCATGACGCCGAAGACGATCAGCCGAACACGATTCATCCGATCCAGCAACTCGAAGCGACCTACCTGTACACCCGCGGGCAGCGGCGGTACATGAACCAGAACACTGGCAGCGAGATTAACGCCGAGGAGGCGACGCCGCTTTTTCCCAACAATGACGGAATACCAACCTCCGCGGGCAGCAACGAGATTGCGACCGGTTCGGCCTGGGCAGGGTTGGGCGGCTTTCTGACCGCCTATGGAGAGGGCGCGCTTGCCGGGCCGATGACGCGCGACCCGGTCAACACCAATCGCGCTCAGTTCGTGCTGGGCGAGGGCGTGGTCAGCCTGGGCAACGCCGCTATTTCATTCGGCCAGGAAGAGATGTGGTGGGGGACGGGCCATTTCGCGGCGCTCTCGCAGAGCAATAACGCGAAGGCGTTCGACGCGCTGCGCGTGCAGGGAATTCATCCCACCTTGCTGCCGGGATTTCTGCGCTATCTGGGCCCATTTCGCGGCGAGGTTTTCTTTGGCCAGCTCGATCACGGGCGTGAGTTCTCGCGGCCCTGGATCGCGGGACAGAACGTCAATTTTAAGCCCTTGCCGACCTTCGAATTCGGCTTCACCCACGCGATCATGTTCGGCGGCAGGGACAACGATCACTATGGATTCTCGGGGTTCATCGGCCGTGCCACCGGATTTAACACCGGCAGCGCGTCCTCCGGTAACACCAATTCGCGCGGCGGAATATATCTGAAGTTCCGCTTCCCCAGCCTGCGCGATGTGCAGGTTTATCAGGAGATTCTCGGTGAGGATAACCTCACCAACGAAGTTCCGGGTGTCGGCCGGTTTCTGCCGTTTCTCGCGGTTTCATACCAGGGTGGAGTTTACGTGCCGCGCCTGACCGCCGACGGGCTAACCAACTTGCGTTTCGAGTACGCGATCTTAGAGCCCAACTACTCAACCCATAGCGACTCGCTTTACTGGACCTATGACAACCAGTTGATGGGCGACCCGATGGGACCTAACGCGTCCGAAATCGACCTCGCCCTCGGACGCTGGCTGTGGCAGCGCTATCTGGTCGATGTGGACGGTTTCTATACCGAGCGCGCGGCCAAGTTCGGCGTGCCCGGCCTGCACAAGGAGCGCAGCGGCGGCGTGGCGTTTGATCTGCTCCGGCTCGCGCAAAAGATGCCCAAGCTGCGCGACGCGCTGGGCGAAATCCGTGCGCGTGCCGCGGTCGAGTACGTCAAGAGCATCAACTATGCTCCCGACAACAACTCGCTGCGCTTCACCCTGGTGCTTACCGGGGCGCTGACTCCTGCTCTGCCGAACTTGACCTGGAATTGGTAATGCCACGCGGCGGCGGGTGATCTCGGATACTGATTGACGTTACCCTCCGTGGGGTTGATTAGGAAGTCGGAAGTTATATGGAAGCAATAACCAGTAGTCAGCGGCGGCCCTGGCCCCGACCGGCTGGACCGGTCGAGCTCGCCGACGCTCAGTCGGTCGCCGACGACGATCCCCCATGGTTGGAGTTTTGGGCGCTGCTGTCGCGATGGTGGCTGACGATTCTGATCGTGACGATCGTAGCTGCCTCCGCGACCTGGATCTTCACTAAGTACTACATGCAGAAATGGTATCGGGCTGACGCGGTCGTGACCCCGGTGGCCAAGCCGCTCACTCCCGGTTCAAGCCCGCTGATG
>DATJOQ010000385.1:0-6364 GCA_035506935.1 Binataceae bacterium (SeqCode)
GGGCATGATTCCGATCTTGCACTCGCCGGGCGTGATAACGCCTGGGCAGTTGGGCCCGATCAATCGCACCGGCCGCCCACTCAAAAACCGCTTGACCTTCACCATGTCGAGCACCGGGATGCCCTCGGTGATGCAAATCACCAACTCGATCCCGGCCGCGGCGGCCTCCATGATCGCGTCGGCGGCAAACGCCGGCGGGACATAAATCACGCTGGCGTTGGCGCCGGTCGCCTTGCGCGCCTGCTCGACGGTGTCGAAGATCGGGATGCCTTCGAAATCGGTGCCGCCCCTGCCCGGAACCACGCCCCCAACCATCTGTGTGCCGTATTCCCTGCAGGTGCGCGTATGGAACTGCCCGGTCGCTCCGGTAATCCCCTGGGTTAGAACGCGGGTGTTCTTGTTGACCAGGATACTCATCGTTGCTCGCCTTTTTTGCTCGATCTCATGTCGGATGAAATGTAATGGTTTTCGAAAGACGCGATCCGCCTAGGCCTGCTTGATCGCTTCGACGATCCGGCGCGCGCCGTCGGCCATATCGCTCGCCGCTATAACCGCGAGACCGGAGTCCTTAAGAATCTGCCGGCCGCGATCGACGTTGGTGCCTTCCATCCTGACCACCAGCGGCACGCTAAGCTTTACCTGCCGCGCCGCCTCGACCACTCCCTGGGCCAGAACGTCGCACTGCATGATACCGCCGAAGATGTTGATCAGCACGCCTTTCACGCGCGAATCGGACAACAGGATCCTGAACGCCGCCGCGACTTTCTCGGTATTCGCGCCACCGCCGACGTCAAGGAAGTTGGCCGGCTCCGCGCCGTAGTACTTGACGATATCCATCGTCGCCATCGCCAATCCCGCGCCGTTCACCATGCATCCGATATTGCCGTCCAGATGTACGTAGCTCAGATCGTACCTGGCGGCTTCGGTCTCGTTGGCGTCTTCCTCGTTTGCGTCGCGCAGCTCACGGATCTGCGGCTGGCGGAACAGACCGTTATCGTCGAACGACATCTTGGCGTCGAGGCAAAGCACGTGCTCGTCGGCGGTCACGACCAAAGGATTGATCTCGAGCAACGACGCATCGGTCTCGAGAAATGCGCGATACAGCGCCGACAGCAGCGCCGTAAACTGATTCACCTGTTTGCCCTTGAGGCCGAGCGCGAACGCGATCTTGCGCGCCTGAAATCCCGCGAGTCCCGCCACCGGATCGATCGGTTCGGTGACGATTCGCTCGGGCGTCTTGGCCGCCACTTCCTCGATATCCATCCCGCCTTCGGTGCTGGCGATAATCGCGACTGACTCGGCTTTGCGATCGACCACCAGCGCGAGATAAAGCTCGCGCGCGACCTGGCTCGCCTGTTCGACGTAGACTCGCCGCACCACGCGCCCCTGCGGGCCGGTCTGATGCGTCACCAGCGGCTTGCCGAGCAGCTTCGCGGCAAACTCGCGCGTTTCATCGGCGCTTCGCACCAGCTTGACGCCGCCGGCCTTGCCGCGGCCGCCGGCGTGAATTTGCGCCTTGACCACCGCGGTCGGCTGGCCCAGCGCGGTGAATGCCTGCGCCGCTTCTTCCGGCGTGTTCGCCGCCTGACCCTTGGGAACCGGAGCGCCGAAGCGCGCTAGAATCTGTTTGGCCTGAAATTCATGGATATTCATATTCGTTCCTGGAGCGCCCTGAGGCGCCAGTCCGCACTATACAGTTTCCCGCGGCACGCGCGCGAAAGCAAAGTTGGTTCGAGCGATCAAAGTGTCGGAGCCGCGACCGTTTCCTACTACTTCCAGAACAAGTCGCGCAGCCACTTGAGCGAAACCTGGCGCCCGACGTTTCCGATCGCGGTGGTCAGCGGTATCTCCTTGGGGCATACCTCGACGCAGTTCTGCGCGTTGCCGCAATCTGCTATACCGCCCTCTCCCATCAATCCCTCAAGCCGCTCGTCCTGATGCATCGCGCCGGTCGGATGCTTGCCCATCTGGTAGACCTGCCCGATAACCGCTGCGCCCATGAACTTCGAATGAGGGTTGACCTGCGGACACGCCTCCAAACAGCAGCCACATGTCATACAGCGCGAGAACAGGTAGGCGAACTCCTGGATCTCGGGCGCGATCCTCGGACCCGCACCGAGATCGTAGGTGCCGTCGATTGCGATCCAGCTATGCACCTTCTTGAGCGACTCGAACATCGACGAGCGATCGACCCACAGATCGCGGATCAGCGGGAACTTCGACATCGGCTCGAGCGTGATCGGCTGCTTCAGGTTGTTGGCCAACGCGGTGCAGGCCTGGCGCACGCGCCCGTTGACCACCATCGTGCACGCGCCGCACACTTCCTCCAGGCAGTTCGATTCCCAGATAACCGGCGTGGTGGTTTTGCCGTCGCGCGTGATCGGATTTCGCCGAATCTCCATCAGCATCGAGATCACGTTGTGCTGCTCGCGATACGGAATCTCGAACTCTTCCCAGTAGGCTTCGCTCTGGGGATTCTCGCGCCGCTTGACTCTCAGAACGATCGTACGCTCAGGCACTGGCGGCCTCCTTGGGCGCTGCGGCCGGCTTGGCGGTGGATTCACTCTTTTCGACGTCGTAGCGGCGCGGCCGCGGCTTGATCAGGCTCACGTCGATCGGCTCGAAACTGAAGCGCGGACCGTCGGAAGTCC
Organism: Binataceae bacterium (SeqCode); assembly: GCA_035506935.1. GTDB lineage: Bacteria > Desulfobacterota > Binatia > Binatales > Binataceae > DATJOQ01. Next base: position 2,652 of record DATJOQ010000385.1, read on the forward strand.
AGTTCGCCAGCGTGCTCTTGAGCCAGTTGGCGTCGTCGCGCTCGGGGAACTCGGGCTTGTAATGCGCTCCGCGCGATTCGTCGCGATTGAGTGCGCCGATCGTGATCGCGCGCGCCAGCTCGAGCATGTTCCAGAACTGCCGCACGAACAGCACTTCCTGGTTCGCCCACTTGCCGCGATCGTTGAGACCGACCCGCCCCCAACGATCCTTCATCTCCATGATCTTGTTGTCGGTCGCCTTGAGCTTGTCGTTGACGCGCACCACGGTGACATTCTCGGTCATCACGTCGCCGAGTTCGCGCCACAGCGAGAAGACGTTCTCCGTTCCGCTCATCTTGTAGATCTTGTCGAAGTCTTCGCGCTGGCGGGTTACTTCCTGATCGTAGACTTTCGAGCCTCCGCCGTTCTTGTGCGCCTTGGCGTATTCGACCATCGCCGGCCCGCCGATCTGTCCCGCGTATACGCACGACAGCAGCGAGTTGGCGCCCAATCGATTCGCGCCGTGATACTGGAAATCGCACTCGCCCGAGGCGAACAGTCCTGGAATATTGGTCTGCTGCGCGTAGTCGACCCACAGCCCGCCCATCGAATAGTGCATCGAGGGGAAGATCTTCATCGGCACCTTGCGCGGATCCTGGCCGACGAACTTCTCGTAGATTTCGAGCACGCCCGCGACTTTCTTGTTGAGGATGTCGGCGGGGATATGGCTCACGTCGAGATACACCAGCGGCTCGCCGTCGACCCCGAGCTTCATATCGTAGACGACCTTATGCACCGCGCGCGTGGCGATATCGCGCGGCACCAGGTTTCCGTACGCGGGGTACATGTCTTCGAGGAAGTACCACGGCTTGCCGTCGCGATAGGTCCATACGCGGCCGCCTTCGCCGCGAATCGATTCCGAAATCAGGCGATTCTTGTCCTCGCCCGGCACCGCAGTCGGATGCACCTGGATGAACTCGCCGTTGCCGTAAGTCGCGCCCTGCTGATAAACCGCCGACACCGCCGAACCGGTGTTGACCAGCGACTGCGTCGAGCGGCCGAAGATCAAACCGGGGCCGCCGGTCGCCAGCATCACGGTATTTGCCGGGAAGGCGCGGACTTCGAGCGAGCGCGTGTCGATCGCGCAAATCCCGACGCAGGCGCCGTTCTCGTCCTGCACCATGCTGAGCATTTCCCAGCCTTCGTATTTCTTGACCTGGCCCGCGCTCTCGTGGCGCCGCACCTGCTCGTCAAGCGCGTAGAGCAATTGCTGCCCGGTGGTCGCGCCCGCAAAGGCGGTGCGATGATGCTTGGTGCCGCCAAAGCGGCGGAAGTCCAGCAGTCCTTCGGGCGTGCGATTGAACATCACGCCCATCCGGTCGAACAGATAAATGATCGAGGGTGCCGCCTCGCACATCCCTTTGACCGGCGGCTGATGGGCCAGGAAATCGCCGCCGTAGATCGAGTCGTCGAAATGAATCCACGGCGAGTCGCCCTCGCCCTTGGTATTGACCGCGCCGTTGATTCCGCCCTGCGCGCAGACCGAATGTGAACGCTTAACCGGAACCACCGAGAACAGGTCGACATTCTCGCCCGCCTCGGCCAGCTTGATCGCGGTGGTAAGGCCGGCAAGCCCGCCTCCCACGATAATATGACGTCCTGGCATGCGTGACTCCTTTAGGCCCGGAACGAAATCAAAATATCGACGCTGACGATCGCCAACACGATGAACAGCGCGATACAGGCATAATTTATCAAGGTCTGGGACTTCGGCCCCCCCGCGATCCCCCACGTGATGCAGAAGGTGAAGATGCCGTTGCACAGATGGTAAACGCAGCTCAGCGTGCCGACGATATAAATCGCAAGCAGGATCGGATCCATCATCGTGGCGTGCATCTTGGCGAAGTCGGTCTCGACCCCGGTGAAGTAAAACCACGCGCGCGTCGAGATCACGTGGAAGCCGATAAACAGGAACGCGAACACTCCGGTGATCCGCTGCAGCGCGTATTGATAGTTGCGCGTGTAAGTATACGCGTTGACGTTTGGCTCAGCGGTCGCCGTGATTACCAGGCCATAGATCGCGTGGTAGAGGATCGGAATCCACAGCAGCAGCGCTTCGATCGCAATCTGAAACGGCAGCCCGCGGGTGAAACTCGTTTCTTTCCACCAGACGTTGCCGCCCAGGGTCACGTAGGAATTCTCGAAAATGTGGAACAGCAGGAAAAATCCGATCGGCACGATTCCCGAGAGCGAATGCAGCCGGCGCAGAGTCCAGTGCAGCCGATCGCGATCCAGTGGTACGAATACCGGCGCCGCAGCCAGTTCCTGTTCAGCCATGATTAGTTCTCCGCTTGACGCCTCAATTGCCCGCCGCCAGAACCTTGTCCATCGCCTCGACCAGTTCGCGCACGTGCGCCACCGATTTCTCGAACGCCGATTTCTCCGCCGCGGTCAACTGAATCTCCAGCACCCGCTCGACCCCGCCCGCGCCGATTATCACCGGCACGCCGGCATACAGCCCTTTTACGCCGTATTCGCCTTCTAGATACGCGGCGCACGGCAGCACCTCTTTGCGATCCAGCATGTACGCTTCGACCATCCGGTAGGTCGCAGCGCCGGCCGCATAGTAAGACGAGGTCTTCATCAGGTTCACGATCTCGGCGCCGCCGTTGCGCGTGCGCGTTTCGATTTCCTCGAGCCGCTTCGGTTCGATCAACCGTTCGATCGGAACGCTGCCCACCGTGGTGTAGCTGCGAATCGGTACCATGTCATCGCCGTGGCCGCCCAGCACCGTCGCCGCCACGCTGTTGACCGAGGTCTTGAGCTCGGCCGCGATAAACGTTCGATAGCGCGCCGAGTCCAGCACACCGGCCTGGCCGACCACCCGATGTTTCGGGAAGCCGGTCACGCGCTTTAGCTGCGTCACCATCGCGTCGAGCGGATTCGTCACCGCGATCACGAACGCGTTGGGCGCGGATTGTTTGATCGCGGCACCCACGTCGCTCATCACCTTGGCATTTATCTTCAGCAAGTCGTCGCGGCTCATCCCGGGCTTGCGCGGCGAGCCCGAGGTCACCACGCAGCAATCGGCGCCCTCGATCGCCTTGATATCGATCGATCCAGTCACCTCTATATCGGCGCCCAGCACCGGCGCGGATTCCAGCATGTCCAGCGCCTTGCCCTGCGGCAGCCCGTCGATAATGTCGTAGAGCACGATATCGCCGAGGCCGCGCAGAAAGCATAGGTGGGCGCAGGTTGCGCCAACATTACCGGCACCTATGAACGCGATCTTTCTTCGTTTCACTGCCCCCTCCGCAGGATCGTGAAGCCTATCTAATAGTCTTATACGACCGCACGATCATGAAGTAAAGCTTATAACTGACGATTTGTTAAATCGGTAAAACTCAACTAACTACCCGCCACTCAGCCGGTCAAACCGCCTGATTTTATTAAGCTGGCATTCAATAGCAACGATCGAGAGAGAAGTGAAGCGCCGCTACGATGCCTAAAACTACATCATGTGCGTATGGAACGTTCAATTCTTCTTTCGGCGGGCCGCAGAGCGTCGAGCAAAGGTCATCCGGTTTTAATTTCGGCCAATTTTCTTTCTCTTATCGGAGCATGGTAGAGAGGTCTCATCTGCTTGCCCCGGAGGAAAAACCATTATGGCAGCCGACCTCGAACAGCGAATAAAGCAACTCGAAGCCAAAGTGCAGGAACTCAGCGACCGCGAA
>DATJOQ010000386.1:0-3656 GCA_035506935.1 Binataceae bacterium (SeqCode)
TTGGTCGAACGAATGAAGTCGCACTTTGGCCAATCGGGAAAGGCTCGATACCTGTCGCATGAAGAGGCGAGCGACAGTCCTATTCTGCAAATCCATATCGATTCGTTCAGCGGTCGCCCCACGCGCAAAGAGCTAGGCCTGCTCAACTGGCGTCCCGGCGGCGGATGCTGTTGGTTTTTGCCGGCGATGCCGATGGTTGGCAAGGTTGCTAATCTGCAGCAAGAATTATCGCGCCGCATACTGCGCGAATACCGACTGGAATACATCACCGAGTACGTATGCGGGCCGCGCATGAGCCGCGCCCTGCATGTGATCATCTTCAATCGCAACGACCCAGCGGAATGCGAGCGCGTGATCGCATGCTACCGGGCGTTGATGGCCGCGTATGGGGAGGCGGGATTCCCGATCTCGCGGGCTCCGCTTGACTTCCAGGAAGAAGCGATGATGCGGCTGCAAACCTTCCCCGAAGTATGCGCCGCGATCAAGCGCGCGCTCGATCCTAACGGCATCCTCTCGCCCGGCCGTTACGGCATCGGCTGATACAAACGCCGGTAGCGCTCCCAATTAGCGAGATTCGCCGCAATGACGGCCAGATGCTTGACTTATAAAATATTAAGATATTAAGTAAGTTCAGCGTATGGCGGAGTATCCCATCACGCACAGGTCGTAAGCCGTCGCGGGAGATGTGACCATTGAAAGCGCGCATGAGCAGCCAGGCAGCTTCGCCAGACACTCGGGATCTGGATCTCGAAACCCACGTCACCGACGATCATCATCAGGCGGTGAAGCTCTGGCTTCGGCTGCTCTCTTGCACGAACAAGATCGAGACCGCGATCCGCCGCCGATTACGCGAGCGGTTCGATACCTCGTTGGCGCGGTTTGACCTGATGGCTCAACTCGAGCGTTGTCCCGAGGGACTCAAAATGAATGAACTCTCGCAACGCATGATGGTGACCGGCAGTAACGTCACCGGACTAACCGATCAGCTCGAGAGCAAGGGCCTTGTGGTGCGCGAGACTGCGGCTGGCGATCGCCGCACGTTCCTGGTGCGGTTGACGCCCGAGGGACGCAAGCTTTTTTCGGCGATGGCGCGCGAACACGAAACCTGGGTGATCGAGCTGCTGGGCGGGCTTGGCGCGACAGAAAAAGATCGAATTTATCGCCTTCTGGCGAGCCTGAAGGAGCAAGTGAGCCTGGTCGAACGTACTTCGGGCGCCGGTGGGCAACGATAAGAATCGAGAGGCTGGTTATCAAAGGAGAAGCCCCGCAACGGGAGGCGAGCCTCAGTTGAACCACAGTGGACATGTCGATAGGTTCGTGCGCGATAATCTGCCGCCTTCGCATCTGCAGCCCGAGTTTATTTTCGAATCGTCCAGCCTGCTTTATCCGGAACGCCTGAACTGCGTTTCCGAGCTGCTCGACAAAATGGTTGCTTCGGGTTTAGGCGAGCGCATTTGCATGCGCGCACACGGGATTTCGTGGACCTACGCGGATCTGCTCGAAAAGACGAATCGGATTGCCAACGTGCTGGTGCGCGAGATGGGCCTAATCGCGGGCAATCGAGTGCTGCTCCGCGCCGATAACCATCCGATGACGGCGGCCTGCTGGCTCGCTATCGTGAAGGCTGGCGGAGTCGCGGTTCCGACCATGCCGCTGTTACGCGCTGCCGAGCTGGGGGCGATCGTCGAGAAAGCCCAAGTGTCTCTGGCGCTATGCGACGAGCGACTGGCCGGCGAATTGACTTCCATCCGCGATACCCGCGCAACATTGACGGATATCTGCTGTTTCAACGGCGCGGATACCGACGGACTCGAAGCGCTGATGGGGCGGCATTCCACCGACTTCGAGAACGCCGACACTGCTGCCGACGATCCTTGCTTAATCGTTTTCACGTCGGGTAGCACCGGCAGACCCAAAGCCACCATTCATTGCCATCGGGACGTGCTTGCGATCTGCGACTGCTGGCCGAAATCGATCCTTCGCGCGACGCACGACGACGTTTTCGTCGGCACGCCGCCGCTCGCGTTCTCTTTCGGGCTAGGAGGTTTGCTGCTGTTTCCGCTGCGGGCGGGCGCGTCGACCGTGCTTTTGGAAAAGTCCTCGCCTGAATCATTGCTGCAAGCGATCGCCAGATTTCGTGCGACCATATGTTTTGCCGCGCCGACCACATACCGGATGATTTCCGCCGCGGCAAATCGCTACGACCTTTCAAGCCTGAAGAAGTGCGTATCGGCCGGCGAAGCGCTTAGCGCCTCTACCCGGGAGCTGTGGAGAACAGTAGCCGGTATCGAACTTATCGACGGCATCGGCACCACCGAAATGCTCCATATATTCATTTCGGCCGACGAGCGACATGCGCGCCCTGGAGCGACCGGCAAGGTTGTACCAGGTTATCGCGCTATGATCGTCGATTCAGAGGGAAAGCAATTGCCGCCCGGAGAGATCGGCAGGCTTGCGGTTAAAGGACCGACCGGATGCCGGTATCTGGCTGAAGACAATCAAGCCAACTACGTCAGAAATGGCTGGAACTTGACCGGCGACGCGTACCGGATGGATGAAGATGGCTATTTTTACTACCAGGGCCGCACCGACGACATGATCATTTCTGCGGGTTACAATATCGGCCCTCCTGAGATTGAAGAGGCTTTGATGGCTCATCCGCAAGTGGCCGAGTGCGCTGTTATCGGCGTACCCGACGAGGAGCGCGGCGAGATCGTGAAAGCCTTCGTCGTGCCTCGCGAGGAAGCCGATGCCACCCCCGAGCTGGCGAAAGAGCTTCAGAATTTTGTCAAGCAGAGGATCGCTCCTTACAAGTATCCACGCGCGATCGAGTTCCGAAAATCATTGCCGCGGACCGAAGCATTGAAGTTGCAACGCTTCAAACTCCGGGAAGAAAAGTGTGCGAGTAGCTCTGGCGCCGATGCGCACGACGAGAAATCACGGATGCAAGACACTAGAATTCTACAACCGCCCGGCTGGCCGCGCCCGCGCGGATATTCCAACGGTATCACGGTGCGGGGAAGGCAGGTGTTCATCGCTGGCCAAATCGGATGGGATGAACGCCAGGTATTCCGCGATTCCGATCTGACTGGACAGGTGCGTCAGGCGCTCAGGAATATCGTAGCAGTTCTGACGGAAGCCGGCGGAGATCCCCAACATCTCGTCCGCATGACCTGGTACGTAACCGACAAGCACGAATATCTTCAGGCTTGCCGGCCGATAGGTATCGCCTATCAAGAGATCATCGGAGCGCATTATCCGCCGATGTCGGTGGTACAGGTCGCGGGCTTGCTGGAAGACCAAGCGAAGGTCGAAATAGAGGCAACTGCGGTGATACCCGATCATGAAATAGAGCTCGGACGCAACACTGCCGTTACTTGAAGAGGAGGCGCAAGCCGATGGTCGCTTGCATAATCGAATACCGCGTCAAGGCGGGCATGGAAGGCAAGCTTCAGGAGATTTTCGAGCAGTTGATGCCGGAGATTCAGTCGATCGACGGATTTATCTCGATGGACAATTTTCAAAGCCAGACCAATCCGGGATTGTTGCTCGAAATTTCCTATTGGCGCGACCAGTCTGCGATGGATGTCTGGATGACAAACGCGGCCCATCTCGAAGCTATGCCGATTGGCAGAAACGAAATCTTTTCCTGGTAC
>DATJOQ010000387.1:0-3903 GCA_035506935.1 Binataceae bacterium (SeqCode)
TCCAGGCTCGTTGTAGGGCCGGCGCCAGCCAAGCAGGCGGCGCCGGCCCTTTGCTTCATAAGCCTCAGGCGGACAACGGCAAGTGAAGCGGTGAGCCTGCAATGGATACCTAAGCCCATCGCGATGTCGCGACGTTAATCAAATTCATCCAGTTTTCCGTGAGCACCGCCAAGACGTGAATTCTTCGCGCCTTCCTGGCGTCACCCAATGTAGGACAGGTGCGTTTCCGCCGGCAGATCGCGGCATCTTAATCCTCGAGATTAGCGTCATACGCGCGTTGGTTCGCGCTTAGCTACATTACTTCATCCGCCAATAGCTCGACGGCGAATGAATAATGGATCCCTAAAGAGCGAGTACTTAATGATGGATTTCAATTGTCTCGGCACTGTTTACGTATTGGAGGTATAGATATGTACAGACCCGGGAAGGACAAAGGTATTGCTTCGCCGATGCCATTGGGACTGGCTGGGCTTGCCAGCACCACTTTTCTGATTGGTGTCGGCGCGATCTTTCAGGCGCCTGCCGCCTGGACGCCATATGTGCTCCAGGCGCTGCTGTTTGGAGGACTTATCGAGTTATTGGCGGGGATCTGGGCATTCGCGTATGGCGATGCCATGGCGGCGACAGCGTTTTCGTTTTTGGCGGCGTTCAACATCTGGTGGGGGCTCGCCCACAGCGCGTTTCTTGGCGCACACGCCGCTACCTCGATCGAAAGTATGGGCCTGGTATTCATCGTCAGCGGTGTGGTCGTGCTGTATTTGTGGGTCGCGTCGTTCTATGAGTCCGCGACTTTCAACCTGGTCTTGCTATTCCTGTGGATTGGCTATGGGTTGGTAGGGATCAGCATGATGACGCGAGCCGAGGCGATCGGCGTCATCGGCGGGATCGCGGCCGTAATCTCGGGGCTGATCGCCGCGTACGGATCGTTCGCGGAGATCTACAACGCGACAGCCCTAATGGAGGTGATACCTCTGGGCGAACCGGCTGCTATCCGTGAGCGCTCGCGGCACGAGGAGGAAGAGCGGATTCGGCGGCTCCATCCGATCGAACATCATGCCTAGGCACTAGCCGGGTAGATGATAGACCTCATTGCGCTGACGCAGGCCGTTGGCGCAATGAGGAGTCCTTTTATGCGATAGCTCTTACCGCGACGATTAACGGATCTCGCGGCCCTCCTGAATTACCTCCTTCTGATCTGATCTCGACCCATTTGCATTAACATTTTAGTGTACTGTCTCCGCCCCAATCGCTGGGTTTAGTGAACAGAGCGGTCCGTCTTCCAACTGCCGAGCAGGCGGATAGAATAGCCACGACAGGATTATCGGTGGGTTCGTTTTATCCGGGCCGCGAGATCGGTATTGGCGATGACCAGAGAGAGTTCAGAAAAGGTATCTTATCTCAATCCCAGCCGTACTTCGGTGCTCGCGGTGGGCGCCGGTCCAACGGGATTGCTTCTTGCCGCGGAACTTCACAGGCGAGGCGTGGAGTGTCATCTGATCGACGCTCTGCCCGGGCCGCTCCATTGGGATCGCGCAACAGTGGTGCATTCTCGTTCGCTCGAGCTGTTCGAATCGGTTGGGCTCGTGCAAAAATTCCTCGACGCCGGCGCCAGACAGCGAAGCGTGAAGATTCACTCCGCGGGTCAACTGCTCGGAGCATTGGACCTGTCGACCTGTGGAAGTATGTACGGGTTCAATCTCGGCATGTCTGAGGAAGTTACTGAATCGATCCTCGGCGAGTACCTTCATGCTCAAGGCGGCAAGGTTAACCGATCGTCACGACTGATCGGGCTTAAGCAGAATCTCGACAGCGTTCACGCGGAGATCGAAAGCGGAGAGAAAGAACGCTACCGGTTGGATGCCGAATGGGTGGTAGGATGCGACGGCAGCCATAGTCCGACACGCGAGCTCAGCGGAATCGGCTTCGAGGGGCATGATATCGCCAAGCCGTGGGCGGTGTTCGACGCCACGTTACAAGGATGGAGCAAAGGGTTCGACACGATCTTTGTTTACCTCGACGCGCGTGCGGTTATCCTGACTGGCCTGCCGGGAAAGCGATGGCGCGTCTATCTGAGGCCGCGCTCGACCGAATCGGATCTTGTCGCCGAGGCCACCGCGACTGTTCGCCTGTACGAGCCCGAGGTGTCGTTCGTCGAGGTCGAAAATCCGACGCTGTTTCGTTGCCACACCAAGGTGGCCACCAACTTCCGCTCCGGACGGATTCTGTTGGCGGGCGATGCGGCCCATCTGTGCTCGCCCGCCGAAGGACACGGGATGAACTCAGGCCTGCAGGATGCGGCCAATCTTGCGTGGAAGCTGGCCCTGGTTTGCAAAGGCTTCGCGGCACCGGCTCTGCTCGATAGTTATGAAGCCGAGCGGCGCCCGATAGCGGAGATAATTGCACAATCCGGCGACGCTACCGATCAAGCGCAATCGCTGACCGACCCCACGGAACGCGAGGCTCGCGACAAGGCCTTGCGAACTGCCTTCGCTGAACCAACCGCCCGCCATCACGAAGTCGTCGCGGAGACCGAATTGAACGTAGACTACTCCGGCTCGCCTATCGTTTTCGGCGACGCCAACGATCATCTCGCGCCCGGGCAACACTTGCCCGAGGCAATCCGGGTGGAGAAGGCGGACAGAGAATCTGGCATGCTTCACGAGCTGACCTATCGCGCCGGCCACACCCTCCTACTAATCGGCGGCATCGATGCAAAAGGTTACGAGCTTGAGCAGCTTCTCTCGGCCGTGCAGGAAGGCGTCGCTGGCTCGAACGTTGTTGAAGCGGCCTTCGCTTTCGGCACGTGCGACGATTTGCCGGCGCGGATCGGATATCTCGAGCCCGATGCGGCCGCCATCCTTGGCGTCACAGGCATCGCTCTGCTTGCAGTACGCCCCGACGGTTATGTCGGCATGCGATCCGACCGAAATCATCTTGCCGCACTCGAGCGCTATCTTTCGCTGATCCAAACGGGACGTTCCTGACCGTCGCGCCTGTCGCTTGGTTCGGAATGGTCAAGCTGAGGTACAATGCTGGAGTAATGATAGTCTGCTGATCACAAAACTCCGCGGGACCAAGGCGTTAAGAAAATGGGAAAGATCAACGTCGCAGGAGTGCAGGTTTCGACTGATCACTTTATCGACGGCAAACGAGTTGCGTCCAAGAGGACGTTCGAGACGCGCTCACCGATTGATCGGAAGCATCTGGCCGACGTCAGCGCCGGCGACGCTGCCGAGATCGACGCTGCGGTCGCGGCCGCGCGACGCGCTTTTCCTGCATGGGCCGCGCTCGGTCCGCAGGGCCGCCATCCGATACTGACCCGCTTCGCCAAAGCGATCCTGGATCACACCAGGGAACTCGCCGCGGTCGAAACCGAGGACAACGGCTCGCTGCTGACCGCGAACAACGCGCGGATGATTCCGCGTGCCGCGCTCAATATCCAATTCTTCGCGGACCGTGCGCTTAAGCTGAGCGACGAAAAAATCGATTCGCCCGAGGTGATCAATCACATCCGCTATGATCCAGCCGGCGTCGCCGCGCTGATCACGCCGTGGAATACACCGTTCATGCTGACGACGTGGAAGGTCGGTCCGTGTCTCGCGGCGGGTGATACCGCCGTGGTGAAGCCGCCGGAGTGGGCGCCGCTCACGTGCTCGATGCTGGCTGATCTCGCGGCTGAAGCCGGCGTGCCGCCGGGCGTACTCAACGTGGTGCAGGGAATCGGCGAAGAGGCTGGCGCCGCGCTCGCAGCCCATCCTGATATCGACCGTTTGAGCTTCACCGGCTCGACCGACACCGCCAGGCTGATCGGAACTTCCTGCGCACGATCGATCACGCCGGTAAGCTTCGAGCTCGGCGGCAAATCGCCGTTCATCATCTGTGCCGACGCCGATCTGGACGCAG
>DATJOQ010000388.1:0-14771 GCA_035506935.1 Binataceae bacterium (SeqCode)
TATCATGGAGAGCCGACGCCGGCCGCGCTGGGCGCGCTGGAAGCGGGCGCGGGCGAAACGCCAGGGCCCGCTTCCACCGTGACCAGCGCTGTCTCGATTGCCTCGACCACCGACGCCGGCGAGATTCGCCGCATACACTCGCGTCCGATCGGGCATCGACGCAGGTAGCACGGATGACACGGGATCTGGCCGGCTAGCGCGAGATGCGCAAAGCCCCATGGTGCGGAGCGCTCCGGCGCGGTCGCACCCCACAGCGACACCACTGGGCATCCCACCGCCGCCGCTATGTGCATCGGTCCCGAATCTGGGCCGAACGCAGCCGCGCATTGCGGGAAGATTCCGAGCAAATCACGAAGCCGCGTCTTGCCTGCAAGATTCAGCATCGGCACGTCATTCGCCAGACGCATCACTTCGTTAGCAAGCTCAACCTCGTCGGGCCCTCCGAGCAGAACCGGAAAGAGCGGCCGTGTTGCGTCGCGCCTTTTCTGTAAAGCGCGAAGCACCGCGGCGGTCTCGATCGGAAAATAAATCCGGCTCGGCCAGGACGAGCCCAGGATCACGCCGAGCAAGGGACGTGGCGCGCCGTCGAGCAGTTTCTCGGCGCGTTCGCGCTCCGCATCCGGCAGCTGGAGGCCAAATTCGATCGGCCCTGATGGAAGCGAAAGCGCATCGCCAAACGCTTGATACTGCAGCAGCTTGAGCTTCATCCGCGGCTGCGGCGCGATTTGACGGGTCGAAAACAAATGGTTGAGTTCCTTGGTGTTCTCGCGCGCAAAACCGATTCGCTCGCGCGCGCCCGAGGCGAGCGCCGCTACACCGCTCTTGAGATGGCGCTGGAGATCGATCACCAAATCGAACTTGCCAGCGCGAACGTCGCGCAGAAACAACGGAAAGGCGATCGGCGCGCGCGAGCGATCGTAGACGATAAGCTGGTCGAGCCACGGATGGCCCTCGAGCAGCGGTCGCGACTTGGGCTCGACCGCCCAGGCGATGTACGCGTCTGGATAGGCGCGGCGCACGCGGCCCAGCAGCGGCAGCGCACGCACCACGTCGCCGATCGAGCCCATCAGCACGAACAAGATGCGGCGCGGCGTCAACCGGCCATTGTTCAAAGGTTGAGTAATCACGGTGCGCACCGAGGTCCAGCCGCACGCATTGCTCGGATAACCAGAACAGCGCCGGCTATGGCAACAAATTACGCGACCAGGTCGGGAGGTTCCAGCGTGACGCGAAACGCCGCGCCGATCGCCGGGCGGCCCATCAATCGCATGATCCAGAAGTAGGGAACTCCGTACCAATACTTCTTTTTAACCAGCCCGGCGACGTGAGCACCCTCGATGACGTCGGTTATCACCGCAACCTCGCCGGCAAACGTCTGCTGCCCGATCTTGAGCGATACCTGCGGGCGCACCTTGACGTTGCGACACCATTGGCGGTTCTTGTTCATGGTTGCGAGGTACATGGTCTCATCCTCGACCGTGAACCAGAGCGTCACGTGATACGGGTTGCCGCTTTTACGGCCGTAATGAGTGAGGTCAAGCGTGCGCTGGCGGGCGATTCGAGCAAGCCGCGCAGCCAACGTCGGGTCGGGCATAGAGCAGCGGATGCCCTGGCGTCAGCGCTAGTCCCAATCCAACGCGCCGCGCTGCCAGGCGTAAATGAAGCCGATCGCGAGGATCGCGATAAAAACCAGCGCTTCCACCAGACCGAGCGTCCCAAGCCGGCGCAACTCGACGGCCCACGGGTAGAGGAAAACGATTTCGACGTCGAAAATCAGGAACAGTAGCGCGATCAGGTAGAACCTTACCGAGAACCGGCCCCAGGCGCCGCCGCTCGACGGATTGCCGCATTCGAAAGGCTCACCTTTGATCGGGCTTGGATTGTGCGGCCCCAACATTCGGCTGGCATTAACCATCCCGCCGACGATTGCGCCCCCCAGGATCAACGTGACCGCGATCGGAAACCAGGTAACCATAATCCCCTAACCAAAATCAGCTTGCTTCAAACAGCAATACCGCATGCGCGCATGACTTGCCAGTACGACCTTTCGGAGACCGCGCTTACTCTGCGCGACCGAACCTACCGAAGGTACGTGGCGGCGCAGCCACCCGATAGCTACAATCCGCGTGTGGCCGAAGTCTCGGGCTCAGCGCAATTGCACGATTGGATCGCTCATGCGATTGACAAACGATGGCCGGCGGCGCAAATCGAGCGCATCGAACAGCTTCGCGGCGACGCTTCGGCCCGGCGCTATTGGCGGGTCTTCATCGCATCGCATGATAATTTGCCGCCGACGAGCGCTATCACGGTAGATCTCGGTCCCGACGATCTCCCTCGCTACGCCAAAGCGTTGAATCTGATTGCGCAGCCACTGCCCGAGCCGCCTTATCTAAACGTCCATCGATTCCTGAGCTCGCTCGGAGTCGCTGTCCCGGAGATCTATTTCGCGGCGCCCGCCGCTCGGATGTTGTTGGTCGAGGATGTGGGCACGGTCGCGCTGTTCGACGCAGCGCGGGGCAATCCGACCACGACGGTGGAGCTTTATCGTTTGGCGCTCGACGAATTGATGCTGTTCCACGTCGACGGCACGCGCCGGGGCGACTCGCGATGTATCGCGTTCGGCGTGGTCTACGACGAACGTCTGTTCGCCTGGGAGATGGAGGAATTTCTCGATTATGGACTGGCGCTCGTAGCGCCCGGCGCCGACGTCGTCGCGATTCGTCCCGAATTGACCGACCTCGCTGCGCGCTTGGGGTGGCTCCCACGCGTGTTCTCTCATCGCGACTTTCACGGCCAGAATTTATTCGTTCAGGAGGGCAAGCGGATTCGGGTGCTCGATTTCCAGGATGCGTTGATGGCGCCTCCGGCTCAGGACATCGCGGTGCTGCTCACGACTCGCGATACGGCCAGGGTCATCGCGCCGGAGTTGGAATCGGAATTACTCTCCTACTATTGGCAGCGCTCGAAGCAGCGTGGCGCGGAAACCACAGGGTTTACTGAATTTCTCGAAAGCTACAGGCTTTGCGTGATTCAGCATGCGCTCAAAGCGATCGGACGCTTCGCGTGGCTGGAGCGCGCAGGCAAGCAGGGTTACGCGGAATACATTCCACATTGCCTGGAGCAGGCGCGCCGAATGCTCGTGCGCGCGGCCGACTTCCCGCGTCTCAGCGCGGCTCTGGCGGCGCAATCGCAATGAAAGCGCTGATTCTGGCAGCCGGGATGGGCGAGCGGCTACGTCCGCTCACCAATAGGATTCCGAAGCCGATCCTCGAGGTCGGCGGACGCCCGCTGATTCATTATTCGCTGCTGATGTTGAAGCGCGCCGGAATCACCGAAGTCGCGATCAACGTGCATCATCTCGCGGGCGAGATCGAAAGTGCGCTCGGCAGCGGCAATGATCTCGGCGTAAATATCACGTATGCGCCTGAGCCGACGTTGCTGGGGACCGGGGGGACACTGCTCGCGCTGGGAAATTACTTCGGCGATGAGCCGTTCTGGGTGCTCAACGCGGACAGCATTCTCGATCTAGATCTGAGTGGGATGCTGGCGCTTCATCGCGACCAGGGAGCGCTGGTAACCTTCGCGCTATTTCGTCCCGCGAACATCAATCGCTACAGCAAGATCGAGATCGATAGCCAGGCGCGGGTCCGGCGCGTGCGACTGCTCAAGAACTCAGGTGAGTTCGACGATTACCCGCCGGAGCGAGGCGCTGATGGAGCGGCGCTCGAGAGCTACATGTTTTGCGGTGTCTACCTGTGTGAGCCCAAGGCTTTGACCGCGATGCCGCAAAATCCGCCCTTTAGCAGCATGCGCGAGATTTTCGCGCCGATGGTCGCGCAGGGCTTGCCGCTGTTCGGTTATGTGCATCGTGGATTTTTCCGCACGGTCGATGACCTCAACAGCTACGAAGCTCTGAAGCGTGAGTTCGCAAGCGCCCAGCCTGCGCTGAGTTATCTCTAGGCGATCACGCGAGATTCCGAAGAAGAATTCTGTCTGTCCCTTCAGCCTCGCCCTTTCCAGCGATTCGCTGCCGCGGCCAGTACATGTGATCCAGGCAGTCTGTCATTTCGAGCGGAGGCTGCCGGAGCGAGAACTCCCGACTCTGCCAGCGTTGAGTTCCGGGATTCATCTCTCCGGCAGCCTCAGCTAGGAATGACAAAGTGGGGCATAGCGTTTTCATTCCTGAGGACGTTCGGGATGTCATTATCGGGGTTGCGCGTTTTTTTTGGCCGATATCAGCGACGACGCAAACTTGATTAGCAGTCTAAAGACGCGGACTGGATAGTAGAGAAACCTCAAATAAGCGGGCAACGGAAGAAACTCCCAATCGGTGCTGGTTGGTATCAGCAAGCCGTGAAGGACGTAGCGCAAGCGTTCCGAATTGTGGCGCAGCAGATGCAAATGGACGATCGGGATCACACGCGCGGGCGGATGCTGCATCTGGATATAGGGCTTCAGCCATGAGGGGATTTCGCGCACCGGGCCTTTGGCAAAGGGCGGCGGACCTACCAGGTAGTTGCACACGCTTGCGGTGAGCTCGAGCACCTCCTGCCATTCGAACCGCTCAGCTTTTTCCCACACACGATCCCAATCGATACCGCCACGAGCGCAGGCTTGCTGAATGTCCGCGAGCCACTTGAGTCCGAGCCAGGCGTCGCGTGCGGCGTGCGCGGCTAAGAACAGAAACTCCCATTCGGGACTCATCGCATAGGCCCGGACGCCAAGAACCGTGGTGGAGCGAGCCTCCATCCAGAGATCTTCGACCGCACCCTTGTCCAGCGGCCGCCACCACAAAACACCCCAGTGCAAATCGAGATCGTGCGCATAGGCGCTGCCCTCACGCACGAATGGGTATTCGATAAAGGAAGTGAGCAATCGCCCGATCGACCATTGCGCGGACTCGGCTCGATAGCCGAGGGTTGCGATCAACTCGATCGCGCGGCCGGCCGACGCGCGCGGGATCAGGATATCGATATCATCGGAGACTCTCAGCGTGAGATCACCGTAAAGCGACTCGGCCAGCGCCATGCCCTTCAACGGGATAGCCGGAATGCCAGCCTGATCGAACAGGCGCAGCAGCTCGATTAGTCCGCGCGCAGCGAACGCGTTAGTCGCGGCAACTTCACGAATCACCGTCTCCAATTGGTTGCGCGCCTGATCCGGAACGCCGGCAAAGCCGAGGGTCTGCAGATGACGATAGAGCAGCGGAAAGATGCGATAGTATTGAGGCTGATCGAGGATCATCGGCCAATCCAATCGCCGGGCGAGCAGATCGGCGGCGCGGGCGCGAATCTCGGCGCTCAGGCTTCCGCGCGCGAGCAGCAGCACGAGCTGGTCTTCAGGAGAAAATGTAGCCGGTTCGGTCATATCGGGTGGGTCGAAACGACAACGCTACGTGGCCGGAGCCGCGCCTCAGCAGGCGCCGGAGCCGGCTTGATGCGGCGTTCATCCCGTTTCAAGATCCGCCGCGATCGCAGCACGGACCGCCGGCAACGCTGAGAGCGCGTTGGGCAGCAGCAAGCGGCGCACCGCAACCAGCGCGAGTATTCGTTCGATGAAGCGAAATTGACGCGCGAGCATCTCGCGGTCGGTAGGATCGAGACGAAACAGCGACGCGACCAATTCAAGGAAGGC
Source organism: Binataceae bacterium (SeqCode) (assembly GCA_035506935.1). Lineage (GTDB taxonomy): Bacteria > Desulfobacterota > Binatia > Binatales > Binataceae > DATJOQ01. The sequence goes on from DATJOQ010000388.1 coordinate 5,635, forward strand.
GGTGTTGCGTGGCAGCGGCTCGATAGATGGCACCGGCGTCGAATCCTCTTGCCCGTCGGTTGGCCGCAACAGCGCATAGATTCGCACCAACGGCCAGGCGCGTTCGAATACTTCGTTAGATTCGCCCGAGATGGTCACGCGGCGCTTCGGAGTGTAGTCGGCCACGGGCGCAGCCAAGCTGTCATGGCGGCCAAGCGCCGTCGCGGTATCCTGCCAAAGCCGAACTCCCGGATACGCCGGCGTGGCCACGAATCCCGCGCTCTCTTCGTGCACGGCCAAACAATCGTCGCTCAGTACGGCATAACCTTCAAGCTGGAACGCAGCAGCCAGAGTGGATTTTCCGACGCCCGAGGGGCCCACGAAAGCGCAGAGTCCCGCCCCGGTTAAGATAGAGGTGGCGTGCAGCGCATCTTGACCCCGCAGGTTCAGCACCAGCGGCAGCACCTGATCAATAAACAGATGACGCAGCGTCTGCACGGATGTCCGCGCGCCCGCAAAGCATGACACCTGCCGACCAGCGGCATCGATAAGGAAATCAGCCAGTTCATTGACGCGAACCAGATAGCCGCCGTCGGTCCGCGCGCAAGAGAGCCAGGGCTGACCGTTGTCGAGCGCTTCCGACGTTACCCACTGCCCAGCCGTTGGAGGCGCCTGGCCGGATGAATCCAGCATCCGCAGGCATAGATCGACCGAACCGGGCTGATCCTTTTCCACCAAAGGCAGCTCCGGCAGCGGAGTGTCGCTACTGATCTTCAGGCCACAGACGCGGTAAAGCACAAGGCTAGATTCTCGCCCTCAACAATCGGTTCGTAAAATTCCCCAACGATCGGTTCGTAAAATCCCGATGATCGCTCTGAAAACAGAGGCTCATCGTATCACGAAAATGAGACGCGTGCCGTGGCGGGAACCGCCAGGCAAATGAACTTTGCCCCCTCGGAACCCGGCCTCGGCGCCGAGGCAAAACAATATGTCGATTGAATTACTGACGCGAGTCTCAACTGCGGATAGCGCAGCAACCGACTCGCGTCAGTTTGAACGTTTCTAACGGCTTCTATCCGTCACAGAACTTGCCCACTCAACCCGGCGATAACTCGCCAAGCTTTTCGAGTAGCGCGGGGCCGGGGACGTACCCCGGGTACTGGATTTGCCTTCACTAACCTCCGACGAGCGCCGAACCTGCGTCGCCCCCCAAGGCGGCGACGCTCGTCAGCAGTTCACTGTCACTATTAGCGAACTAGATCGGTTTATGGCTACCGGTATCTCCCAGCGGTCCGCTCTTGCGAGTCAGCTTAGAGAGGCTACCGTATTCCTTAAGTTCAGGTTTGAGATACGCCTTTTTCTTAGCGGTTTCTTGTTTCACTAATGCATGCTCCTGAGGTGACCGCGACATAAACCCTCCAGTCCAAATCTATACATTCCCACTTGCCAAGGCGGTGAAGACTGCCCTGACTATAGACCCGACTCCACAAAGACGGCCTTAAACCAAAGATTAACCCCAGTGACCATCCATACCGGGTAAGACAGGTTTATACACCTTTGACTTCGCCCCATGCAAGCATCTTCACCCAATTGTTGTCTAAGCATCGTGCGCACGCGAGCCCCGTCGATCCATCCGATTTGCGCCAACGGGATATTATCAAACAATGTCTCGCCTCCTAATTGTTCAAAAGCAACCACAAAGCTGTTGGTAAAATCTCCTTTCGAACTTCGTTGGCGGACCAATTCCGGCAACAGCCCGCGCATCGCTTGGCGCAGCACAAACTTTTGCTGACCCTGCCGCCATCTTTGAGATTCCGGCAACTGCACCGCGAATTCCACTATCCGGCGATCCTGGAAAGGATGTCGTCCCTCGAGCCCGAACCAAGCGTCGGAGCGCGCCTCCATCTCGACCGAATGGACGTTGATTCCCTGAAAAACTTCCCGGTAAACGTCCTGCTGCGCAAAGGTCGGGAAACGCGGCGCGGGCGGGCTCCACTGCAGCCGTTCGAGAAGATCAACGCGGCGGGCAAATTCGGGATTGATCCACGGAAAGAATTCCTGCTTCCACTCCCTGACGCTGCGGACTGCGCGACGAATCTGGTTCGGCAGTAAAGGCGCGAAGCCGGAGGACAGGGCTCGCGCGAGAGCCGTCCTGGTTCCGATCCTGGTGGCCTCGGAGCGCGCCTCGCGCACGAAACTCGCAAGCTGGAATCGGCGCAAGAGGTCGGCGTAATGACGCATGCTGCGGCCGACGCGATCGTCGCCGCCGTGGCCGGTCAGATTTACGCGCATCCCCTTGCTGCGCGCGAGCGATCTCAAGACGTCATTGCCGACGCTGTTCGGATAGGAAGGAAAATCCAGTGAGCGGCGAACCGACTCGAGATAGCTGGAGGCCTTGGCCGGTGGCACGCGGACCCGGTTGGCCTTGACGTTCCACATCTGGACCACCGCGTCGATATACTCCGCCTCGTCCGAAGGGCCAGGCGGAAATACCTGCGAGAAAGTCTCGAAGCCCGGATCGATCGATTTTCCCGCGCGAAAAAGCGCATGCGCCATCACCACCACCGACGAGGAATCCAGTCCGCCGCTTAGGTCGGCGCCGATCGGTCCTCGAGTACGCAGCCGGCACTTTACCGCTTGCTCGAACAGCTCTAGAAAGCGCTCAGCGTATTGATCGTCGGTTCGATATTCGAGACCGGCCGATGGATCGATATCCCAATAGCGTCGTTTGCGAAGCGGTTTACCCGGCTCGACAATCAGCAGATGGCAGGGGGCGAGACGAAAGATTCCCTTGTAGAGTGTGTCCTCGGTGTTGACGATATAGGCGCTCAGATACTCGGCGACCATCCCCTCGTTCGGTTCACGGCGAATCTCCGGATCTTCCAGGATCTGCCGCAACTCCGAGCCGCAGCGCAGAGTTTTATCGTCGAGGTAATAGTAAAAAGGCCTGATACCCAGCGGGTCTCGCGCGGCCACGATCCGGCGTTGGCGCTTGTCCCAGATAACGAAAGCGAAATCGCCGATAATTCGCCGCGCACAATCGTCGCCCCACAACTGGTAGGAGCGCAGCACAAGTTCCGCGTCGGTGTCGGCGCGAAGCGATGCGCCCTTGGTCTCGATTGCTTCCTTGAGCTCGTCGCGATTGTCCACGCGGCCGTCGAGCGTCAGCACGATATCTCCGCTCTCGTCAGCCAGCGGCTGCTCCTCGTGCAAAGATTCCGGCGTGGTGCGAAGCATCTGGTTAGCAAGGCCGACCGGCCCGTGGACGAACAGCCCGGTTCCGTCCGGCCCGCGATGAGCGATAACGTCGGTCATCCTGTGGAGCAACTCTCGAGCAACCGGCCGGCCGTCGAGATTGAAGATTGCGCTGATACCGCTCATCGCTTCAGGTTCGAAGCAGGATCGCGAACTGCTCGGTGGTTTCCGGCCGATCGCCGATAACGCGCCCTTCGGTTTCGATCCACGCGTGCGCGTTGAAAACCGCCTGCTGTTTGTTGACCCCCACCAGCAGCTCGGCCGGATGGCCGCGAATTTTGAGCAGCCACAAAATCAACAGCGAGCGCCCAAGGCATCGTCCCGAGCCGTAAGTCACTCGCGCCGCGAGGTCGGCGAGCGCGCACAGCCGGTCGAGAGTAAATTTCCGATTAAGCAGCGGCAGATGTTTCAGCAGGGGATTGCTCGCGTATCGAGCGACCGCGCCGGACAGCCGCGGCAGGGTCGTGAGTTTCAGGCCGACACGCAAGAGTAGGGCGAGCGCGGTGAGTTGGAACAGAACCGGCCATTCGGCCGCATACAGCTCAGCCAGTCGACGGAATTTCCTCACCATTGACCCGGACCAGGCGCTTATCGACCAGTTGTTGAATCAACTCGTCAACGTCTTGGCGGATTTGCTCCTCCGGAGCATCATACTCGGTCATCAGAATCTCTACGATCTTGTCCCGCGAGCCGTGCTCGGCGATCAGGCACCATACCCGGCTGCCCACGCCGTCGAGTCCGAAATAGGTGCCGCTTGCGACATGGAGGATTACCACTTCGTCGCTGAGACGCTGCCAAACCACATCGTCGATCGTCAACTCCATTCGCAACAAAAGCCACATCTCCAGATCGATTGCAACTAAAGATCCGAACGCCCACACGGGTGCATCGTCAGCCAGTTCTTTTTTCACGCATCCGACGCGCGAATGCGCGCGGAAATAGAACCGTGCCATCCGGCCAACGCTACCAGCCGAATAGCCACGCCACCACGATCGCGGCGAACAACACCAGGCCAAACTCCAGATGAAGCTGCGCCGATCGTAACACCGCGAGGTTGAGCTTGTCAGGATCGCTCTCATTAAACACGATCCGCAACTCATCGCGCGCCCGCCCGAGCGTGACGAAGGTCAACAGCACGGTCCACGGCAACGCGCGCATCAGCACGCCGATCACGATCAGGGCGTAAGCTCCAGCATCGAAGGCCGCCAGCTCCAGGTTGGCCGCGCGCCGGGTAAGCAGATTCGCCAGCGTACGTTTTCGATGGACGCGATCGCTGTCGACGTCGCGGATATTGTTGACGTGAAGAATCGCCGCCACCAGGCAGGCGATCGGAAGCGACGCGATCAGCGGCGCCCAGGCGACCTTCAACGCCATCACGTAGTATGCCCCCAGCACGATCACCGGGCCCATGAAGACGAACACGGTCAGCTCGCCCAACGCGACGTACGCGAGCGACACCGGCGCGGCGGTATAAAAATAACCGGCCGCAACGCTCGCGATTCCCAGCAGCAGAATCGGCCATCCGCATTGATAGACTAGAATCAGTCCGAAGATCGCGCCGATCGTAAAAGCGCCAATCCCGCCCCACCAGACTTCGCCCGGGCTGAGCAGCTCCTGCTGTATCACTCTGCTGCCGCCCATCGATTCGGGCGAGTCGGCGCCTTTGACGTAATCGTAATAGTCGTTGATCAGATTGGTGCCGATTTGAATCGCGAGCGCGCCGACCAGCGCGAGCACGAATCGCGGCAGCGAGAAAAATCCGTCTCGCGCGGCCATCGCCGCGCCGATCAGAACCGGCGTCGCCGACGCGGTCAGCGAATAGGAGCGAATGGCCTGAAACCAGATCGCGAAAACGCCCGGCCGCGACGGTCCGCTGCTGGTGATTACAGTGGCTTCAGTCATGCTCTGGCGCACCCATCATGAAGGAAGCGTTAGAATAGTACGTTTTCGGCGCGAAGCCGAGCGATTTGGTCGCTCGAGTATCCGAGCTCGCCCAGCACCTGCTCGGTGTGCTCCCCGATTAACGGCGCCGGCCGATATTCCGGGCTAAGCGCGCTAAACCCAACCGGCAGGCCGCAGATAATCCGCTCGCCAACTTCCTTGTGATTGACTCTGGTCAACATGCCGGAGGCCTGAAAGGCGGGATCGTTCATCAGTTCGTCGCAGCGGTAGACCGGCCCGGCCGCAATCTGGCGGGAGCGCAATCGCGCCACCAGATCGTCGCGCTCGAAGCCGCGTGTCAGCGCGGCAATTTCCGCTTCCAACGTTTCGACGTTGCTGAGACGCGTCGCGATCCGCTGATAGCGCGGATCGAGCGCGAGCATCGGATCGCCCAGCATCTCGCACAGCGCGCGAAACTCGTCATCGGTGGCGATTGCGATGGCGAGCCACGAATCGTTGCCGGCGGCAGGGAACACGCCGTGAGGCGCGAGGCATTCGTCGCGATTACCGAGCGGCCGGCTGTCGCGGCCATTGAGAAAGTAATCCATGAACGCCTCGGGCAGCATCGAGCTCACCAGCTCGGCCATCGAAAGATCGATAAACTGCCCCTCGCCCGTGCGCCGGCGATGATGCAGCGCGGCCATCAGCACGAACGCCGTCGCCACGCCAACCGCGAAGTCGGGCCAGGTGCCGCCAATTCCGCTCGGCGGACCGTCGGGATAGCCAGTCAGATGGCAGATACCGGCATAAGCCTGCGTCGTCGGGCCCCATCCGACCGCGTGCGCGTACGGTCCAGTCTGACCCAGCGGCGTACCCGACAGCATGATCAATCCGGGTTTGAGGCTGCTGAGGTGGCCGTAGTCGAGGCCGAATTTCTCCATCGTGCCGACGGTGAAGTTCTCCGTCACGATATCGCTGGTTGCAACCAGGCGTCGCGCGATTTCGGCGCCGTCGGGATGTGACAGGTTGAGCGTGATACTGCGGCGCGAAAAATTTATCGAATTGAAAATTCCGCTGCGATTAGGTCCGAGCATGCCGTCGGTGCCGCTCAAGAAGCGGACGATATCCGGCGAGCGCATGCTCTCGATGCGGATAACGTCGGCGCCGAGCGCAGCAAGCCACGAGGTCGCGTGAGGTATCGCGAAGATCCAGCCGAAGTCGGCGATGCGGACTCCTTCGAACGGACGCGGGGAATTCTGCGCGCGGTCTCTCGGGGCGGCGGATTCGCCATTTGCGCTCAAATGAGTCTCGACCGTTCGCGTCTCGAAATCCGCGCCCAGCACGTCGCGATTATGCGCGCCGAGGGTGGGCGCTCCGCGGCGAATCCGCCATGGAGTGAGGCTCAGCAGGTAGGGCGCACCCGGCATCTTAACCTCGCGCGCGGCGCGATGGTCGTGCTCGATAAAAAATCGCCGCGCGACGTATTGTGGATCGCTCGCCACCTCGGCCGGAGTGTATACCGGGAAACACGGGACGTGCTCGGCTTGCGCGCGTTCGAAGATTTCGCGTTTGTCGTGTTCCGCCATCCAGCCGATCACGGCAGCTTCGAGCGCGTCGGCATTGGCCAGTCGCGCGGGCAAAGTGTCGAACAATTCGCTGTCGGCCCAGGCCGGATTACCGAGCATCTTCTTGCTGCCCTTCCAGAAGCGATCGGTAAGCGCGCTGAAGCTGACCCATCCGTCACGGCATGGATAAACCCACGGCAAATTCGTTTTAAGGCGGGTCATCAGACGCGCGTAGAACGGCGCGGTCGGAGCGTCATGCGCCAGAACGCCGAGATTGGGCCGCACCATGTTGGCCATCGCGAGCCACTGGCTCGCATCGACGTGCTGTCCGGCACCGCTAACCTGGCGATCGAACAGCGCGCACATCGCCGCTGCCGCCGCGGTATAGCCGGTCAGATAATCGCTTTGCCGGCCGGCCGCTTTGAGCGGCGGCTGATTCGCTGGATCGATCACCTGATTTAGCGGGGTTTCGAAACCCACGCCGCTCATGTGCGTGACGATCAGGTCGCCTCCGCGATGATTGCTGTAGGGCGATTCGACACCAAAAAACGTCAGCGACACCACGATCAGACGCGGGAAGCGCGCGCACAGCCCGCGCCAATCGAGGCCAAGCTCATAATTCAGCCGCGGCGAATTAGGATTCAAAACGATATCGGTCGAAGCAAGCAGTTCGAATAACAAGCCGCAATCGCGAGCGGAATCGAGGTCGAGCGTGACGCCTTTTTTATTGGTGTTGAGAAAAAGATGGAGTCCGCCGGTTTCGGGATCGGGCATCTCGTCGCGAAACGGACCGCGCCATCGCTCGGCCGCTCCGCCACGGCGCGGCTCGACTTTGACCACCTCGGCACCGAGGTCGGCGAAGGCCTTGGCGGCCATCGCCGCCGCAAAGTACGGCATCGGATCGAGACACGGCAGCTCGACGACTCTCACGTCGGCCAGCGCCGCCGGCGGATCGCGAAACTCCGAAGCGCTCGCCGCCATTTAAATTTTTCCGCTCTCCCTCAGCCGTTCGAGCAGGTCGAGCAACTCGGACATCGAGCGCATCACGAAATCCGGTTTGAATTGCTGATGGCCGCGCAGATGATCATAGCTGGCGGCGCCGGTCGCGACCGCGATTCGCGCGCCGAAGCCCGCGTTGGTGGCAGCCATGATATCGCGCGGCTCGTCGCCGACGTACATGCAAGATTGCGGCGACACGCCGGCGCGGAGCGCGGTTTCCTTCAGGCTTTCACTCTTGTCGAGCGCCTTGAGCGAGAGCGTGGTTTGCGTCGAGACGTGATCGAGATAAGAGGCCAGACCGACCATCGCGAGCTTTTCGACCAGGCGTTGCGGATTGCCCGGCCGGCTGGTAATCACGCCGGTCGCGTAATCGCGGCGCTTGAGCTCGGCGAGCGTTTCGACCACGTGTGGCAGGACTTCGAAACGCTCTGACTTGTCGTTTTCGCTCAGGAACAACGCAAACGCCAGTTTGCTGTAGGAGGCGCGTATGTTGTCCGGAAGTCCCAGCCACAGATCGTTGCGCGCCATGGCGTTGTCGAAGACTTCACGCGTGAGCGAAGGCTGATAGCCGAGCTGGTCGAGCGCGCGGCGCGCGGCGCTGTAGAGCGGCCCATGAATATCGACCAGGGTACCGTCGAGGTCGAAAAAGATCGCTCTGAATTCCAGTCCCGCCACGATTCAGCGAAGCCGCCCGCGCTCGAATTGTCTTGGACAACGCCAAGCCCTCACCATCGTTGAACCTTGTTGCCTCGCCCATTGTCAAGCGTTCGACATTTTTCTATTTGTCGAGAACTCAACCTTGAAATGTCATGAGTTATTGTCAAATTGCGCTTGGCCATCCGGTTCATGGGCCCTTTCATGATCACGAACACGGCTTTCCGATTCGCGGCGACGACGCGCTGTTCGAGCGGCTGATCCTCGAAATCAATCAAGCCGGACTTTCGTGGCTGGCGGTGTTGAAGAAGCGCGAGAATTTTCGCGCCGCTTTCGACGGCTTCGCGATCGATAAGGTCGCGAAATATGGTGACAAGAAAAAGCTGCGGCTGCTAAGCGATGCCGGAATTATCCGCAACCGGCTCAAGATAGACGCCGCGATCGAAAACGCACGGCGGATCGTCGCGATACGGGATCAGCACGGCTCTTTCGCCTCATGGCTCGATAGCCACCATCCACTCGCCAAGGACGAATGGATCAAGCTGTTCCGCAAAACGCTGGTTTTCACCGGCGGCGAGATTACCAATGAATTCCTGATCGGCGTCGGGTATTTGCCGGGCGCGCACGACGATGCGTGTCCGATATTCGCCCGCGTCGCGCGCGAGAAACCGCCTTGGATGAAGTCCGCGGCCAAGCGACCTTCAGCTTCGGCGGCGAAGTTGCGTGAGAAGAGCTGAAGCACTATGCCCTCACCCTAACCCTCTCCCGCTAATGATGCGGGCGAGGGGAGAGACACTGTTGGTT
>DATJOQ010000389.1:0-3103 GCA_035506935.1 Binataceae bacterium (SeqCode)
CCGATGGGAAAGTCCTTGAATGGCGTGCGCGTCTGCTCGATGTGATTGCCGAGAACGTACGAGACCGGCTTATCCTGGAGGAACGCGATCAGCCGCTCCGTGCTCGTCTTGTAGACGGCAAAGTCGCGCACGTAAAGCCGGCCGGGATAGAGATTGTCGCCGGTGAGCGCGATTCCAGTGCGGCGGTCGTAGAGCGCGATCGCATACGTGTCATGGCCCGGGATGGGAATGATGTTGAGCACGCGCCCGCCAAGATCGACTTGCCCCAGCGCCGTGGGCCAAGGGTAGATGCCGAAAGCCTTCGATGCGGCTTCAACAGAGGGCGCAATGAACTGGATGGGAATCGCCGGATCGTTCATCGCCTGTACCGCCGCGTCGCCCCAGGTGTGATCGTCGTGCGAGTGCGAATGGGTGACGATGAGCGGAATACTGGCACGATGGTTGCGCTCGAGCCAATCGTGCACCACGCGCCGCAGCGTGGGCACCAGATCGCCCTGGCGCGATCCGGTATCCCACAGCAGGCCCCGTTCGGAGCCAAAGAAGAGATAGAGAAAGGGCATCTCCGCATCGGTGCAGCCTGACTGGCGCAGGATGTAGAGATTCGCGTTGTACTCGTGGACCTGCCACTCTGGAACTTCCATGCACTTCGGTCCGCCCGTAATCCAGTGCGACGGCATCGTGCCGTGTTCCAGGTCGCCGCCATCCGGCTGTGGAAACTGAGCGCGCGAAATCTGTGTGAAAAGAGAAAGCGTTAACAGGACGAAGACACGTTTCATGAGCGATCCTTGTGAACGCGTGCGCCATCCAATGGAGACACTCGTCCCTTCCCTCGCCGCGCACTTGCTATGCCGGGGAGGATTGATTCCAGCTATACCAGCAACTCGTGAACCACGTTGCCGGCGAGGTCGGTGAGACGGTAATCGCGCCCACTGTAGTGATACGTGAGCTTGGTATGGTCGATGCCGAGCTGATAGAGAATCGTGGCGTGGATGTCGTGCACATGTACCGGATTCTCGATCGCCTTCCAACCAAAGTCGTCGGTCGCACCATAGGTGAACCCGCCTTTGAATCCGCCGCCTGCGAGCCACATCGTGAAGCCATGCGGGTTATGGTCGCGGCCATTATGCGTCTGGCCGCCCATGAATCCGCTACCCACCTCGACCACCGGCGTGCGACCAAACTCCGAGCCCGCAACGATGATGGTCTCGTCGAAGAGTCCGCGCGATTTCAGATCCTTGATGAGCGCGGCAAACGGCTGGTCGGAGTCGTGCCCGGTCTTGCGGTGCATCTCGATATCGAAGTGGTGATCCCAAGGATCACCCTTGGCGTAGTAGACCTGCACCATGCGCACTCCGCGCTCGATCAGCCGCGCTGCGGTCAGGCATCCGCGAGCAGTACTGCCCTCGCCGTAAAGCTTGAGCGTGGCTTCGGATTCCTTGCGCACGTCGAAGACGTCTGGCGCTTCCGTCTGCATGCGATAGGCCGTCTCCATCGCGCCGATGGTCGCTTCGAGCTGCGGATCACGCGCGCTGCCGGCATTCGAGCCCATGTTCAACTCGTCGAGCTGCTTAACGAGATCAAGTTCTTTTCGCTGTTGCGCAAGATCGAAGCGGTCGTTGTGAATATTGGCGATAAGCTTCTGCGGATCGAACTCCGACTTGGAAACCGCATCCGAAACATACGTCCCCTGATGCACCGGTGAAAGAAATGCAGAAGACCAGAGCGGCGGGCCGACTGTTGTGGGCACCTCGGGACAAAGCACTACAAAACCGGGCAGGTTCTGGTTCAAAGTACCCAGACCATACGTCACCCATGCGCCCATCGAGGGACGCCCGGTGAAGTTTGCACCCGTATTCATCATTTCGAGCGCGGGCTCGTGGTTGGGAATCTCGGTGTACACCGACTTGACGATGCACATGTCATCGACGCACTCGCCGAGATGCGGGAAAATCTCGCTCACTTCGATGCCGCTCTTGCCGTATTTCTTGAACGTGAACGGCGACTTCATCAGGTTGCCGGTTTTGCGTTCGTGCTGTAGATCGCCGCCCGGCATGGGCTGGCCGTTGAGCTTTTCCAGCGTGGGCTTGTAATCGAAGGTATCGATCGGCGACATGCCGCCGTTCATGAAGAGAAAGATGACGTGCTTCGCCTTTGGCTTGTCGGTGATCATCCATGGCGCGCGATCCTTCGTCGCTTCCGCACGCGCTAGTGAACTGCCCACCAGCCCGGCCAGACTAAGGTAGCCGAACCCACAACCCATCGTCCGCAATGCCTCGCGTCGAGTAATCGGCTTCGCCGCCGGTCGGTGAATCATCGCCATCCCTCCCCTGCGGCTTTGCGCCGCCGCTGCACTTCAGTTCACAAATTGAAACTCGTTCGAGCTCAACAGCGCTCGCGCATACTCGCTCCACGCAGTCACCGGCTTGCCGGCGACCGTGTAGCCGGGCTTTTCTGGAGTCGTGGTCAGGAATTTCACGCCTAGCTGCACTTCGTCATGCGATGGTTTGCGCTGGAAGACATACTCGTAGGCCTTCGCAATGCGCGCCTCGTCGGTCGGTTCCTTCGCGACAAGGTCGGCTAAGACGCCAGCTTGCTTGTAGACGAAGGGATTGTTCATGAAATAAAGCTCCTGCAGCGGTACGTTGCTCGAGAACCGCTGCTCCGAAGTAAAGCTCGGATTGGGAAAATCGAAGACCATCAGGTAGTTGTTGAGACGAAAGCGGCTCACCTTGCAGAAGACCGTGCGCCGTTCGTTTTCTTCCGAGAAGTCCGACGATGGGCCGGAGGTATCCTTCAGGTCCAGATCGCCTGCGGCGAACAGCATGCCGTCGCGCAGTTCTTCGGCGTCGAGCCGCTGCCGATTGAAGTGCGAGTAGAGACGATTGGCCGCATCCTTTTCATGCGCTTCGGGCGACTCTGCCACGTCTTCGCGATAGACGGCGGAAAGCAGGATCTCGCGCTGCAGCCATTTGATCGAACGACCATGCGCAACGAATTCCGATGCAAGGTATTCGAGCAGCTCAGGGTTCGACGGCTTGTCGCCCATCACGCCGAAGTTGTCCGGCGTGTTGACCAGGCCGCTGCCGAAGTTCCACATCCAGAC
>DATJOQ010000390.1:0-10449 GCA_035506935.1 Binataceae bacterium (SeqCode)
GCCGACCTCGCGCGCATCGACGCCGAATTGCAAAAGCAAGGTATCGAGGTTCTCCGCACCGGCCCTGTCGCGCAGGCGGACTTCGCCCAGGTCCGCGCGCGTATTGCGCGCGCCGATCTCGGAATTGTCGAGGCGGACTTCGCGATAGCGGCCAGCGGCACGCTGGCCGCTATCGCGAATGCGACGCGGCCGCGGCTGGTTTCGCTGCTGCCTCCCGTCAGTATTGTGGTCCTGCATATCGATCGCATCGTGCCCGATCTCGCCACCCTGATGCGCACGATCGGTCCGGAACGTGTCAGCGAAAATCCGATGGTGCTGATCACGGGGCCGAGCCGCACCGCGGATATCGAAAAGCGCATCGTGCTCGGTATCCACGGCCCGAAAGATCTCTACGTCGTGCTGATTTGGCCCAAAGATGAATAGCGCCGCGCGCCATCTTCAAACTTCAGCCCCAAGCCGCCGCGTCCTGGTCGTCGCACGATGAGCGAGGTCAGACTTTTTTCCACCTGTCTCGGCGAGATGCTGTTTCCAGAAGTGCCCGCCGCGGTCGAAACCGTATTGAAACGCCTGGGACTCAACGTCCGCCGATTGCGCCGAAGCTTTTGCTGCGGTCAGGCCGCCTTCAACGAAGGCCTGCGCGACGAAGCTCTGGCCTTGGCCCGCCGCTTTCTCAAATCTTGCAAGCCCGGCACGCCGATCATCGTGCCGTCGGGCTCATGCACCAGCATGCTGCGCGTCTTCTATCCCGACCTGCTCGCCGCCGAGCCGCGATTACTGGAAAAGTACAACGCGCTGCGGCCGTGGATTTTCGAGTTCTCCGAATTCCTGGTCAACGTGCTCAAGGTCAAAGACGTCGGCGCGCGATTCGAGCGTTCAGTCGCATATCATCCGTCGTGCCATCTGATGCGCGAGTTGAACCTGCGACGCGAGCCCCAGATGCTGCTCAGCGGCGTGCGCGGAATCAGGATCTGTGAACTTAAGCACAACACCGAATGCTGCGGATTCGGCGGCCTGTTCTCGGTCAAATTTCCCCACATCTCGACCGCGATGCTCGACGACAAGCTCGCGTCCATCAAGGAAAGCGGAGCCGAAGTGCTGGTCGCCAACGATTCCGGATGCCTGATGCAGATTGGCGGCGGACTCCATCGCCATCACGACGCGATCGAAACGCGCCATCTCGCCGAGATTCTCGCCAGCAGGTAGATAACCTCGGCAGTGATACCTGCTGCATCCTTGACGATCGAGTGCGCGCCTGCGCATCGTTGGTCAACCCGTGGCCTATCCAACAGGAGAACCAGGCGATGGTGAAGTGGACAACGGCGCTCATTTTGATAATCGCGTTCGCGGCCCCAGCCTGGGCCGACACTGTCGCGGATGCCAGGGCGCATTCCGAGGCTTTCGCCAAAGCCTGCGAGACCGGCGACATCAAAGGTGTAACGGACCTGTATGTGGACGATGCGACCATGATATGGCCCGGCGCGGGCGAAGAAGCCACGGGCAAGGCGAATATCGAGAAGCGCGCCGCCGCCTTCTGCGATCCGAAAACGAAACTGAAATTGGTGCTCGAATCGATTCAGGCCATCCCGCTCGACAATTCACATATGGTAGCGGTCGGACACTGGAAGATTTGGTTCACCGATCCCCATGGCAAACGAATCAGCGCGCAGGTGCGGACCACCGAGGTGCTTGTGAAAACGGCGACCGGCTGGCGTTACCTCGTCGATCACGCCTCGATCGGCGTACCTTCCGCCCAGGAATCTAAACAGCACAAGCGCAAGATCGCGCAAGAAGATTAACAGCAATTCCGGCGCCCAGGACGCTCGGGATCAGCCGGTTCGCGGCACCCCTAGCGCAACCATCAGCAGCGGACTCTTCCCCGCGGCATGAGGCGAGAAAAACTCGGTCGTGTCGTCGTCATAAAATGTGAGCCCGCTCGCGCCGTGTTCCAGCGAATAAGCCGCAAGGTAGGTGCATCCTCCCAGATAGCCCGCTTCGAGATGGGCGTCGCGGTAACCACGATTTCCAAACGCCTGCAACACGTTTTGCAGGTTTGCCATGTAGCAGATCAGTACGCTGCAATCCGCGCCCAGCCGTTGCTCCAGGCATAGATAGCCCGCCCGGTCGCGAAAATCGCCCGCCTTCAGCAGATCGAACGATTGCCGCTCGCGCGCGTAGTAATAGGCGCCCGCCTCCAATCCCTCGACCGCGTTGACGATCAAATACGTATCGGTGAGGCGCGGAAAGTCGGCGGCCGGATGGCCGCTCGAGAGGTCCATGATCGTCGCCACGACCTTGCCGTCGAGCGACTCGCGCGCGAACACACGCGTCGAGCCACGGCGCAGAATCGTCGCGCCGAGGCCAAGCGCATTTACCGGCTCGATGGGCTCGAGCTCGAACGATTTATGCGCCGGCGCCGGAGCTTCGAGTTCGTACACTGCCGACGCGACGCGGCGCGCTTCCTCGGTATTCGCGAGCTTGGAAGCGCGATGCATCCTGATCAATTCGTCGTACGCGACTTCCTTGCTCGAAAGCGGCACGATGTCGAGATTGAGCGGCGCCGGCTCGCTCGCGGCCTGCGCCTGAGCGGAAGACTTTCCGATCGCGACCGCGCAAATCACACCCTCGCGCTCGCCGTCGATTCCGAGCAATCGTTCGATCGGCTGATCGGCGAACGCGGTCAGCACTTCGGCCTGGTAACCTTCGGCTGACACCGCCGCCAGCAGATTTGCGAGGATCGTGCCCGCATCCCAGAAACAATAGCGATAGGAGCGCGTGCGATACTTCCACGCGCTGCGCCAGAAGATCGCGCTTAGAACCAACACCACGCGCGATTCGCGCACGAGGTCGTCCTTCGCGCACGCGGAGGCGATCGTGGATCGCCAATCGCCGCTGCGTAATCCGCGCAATTTCAGATCAGCCGGCGAGAAGTGGTAGAGGCCGGGCGCGAGCCCGTCGACCTCCCCGCTGGCAATATAGATTTCAATCGGGTAGAGCGCTCCGGCCGACGCCGCCGCTCGAAAATGATACTGCTCGCCGCCAACATCGCGGCTGCGCGTGAGTCCACCTGCGCAAAACAGAATGCGTCCGAGCGAGCCAAGGTCGGGCGCTGCCGCCGCGGCGCCGCGCTTCCCACCGGCGATAACTTCGAGCGCAGGCACCGTGGAGAGACTGAGGTCGCGCGGCAAACCTATCGACGCGGCCTCGGGATAAATTTTGTAAGGTAGCGGCTTGTTGTCCCAATCGAGGGCGTAAGCGTCGCGCCGCACGCTCTCGTACGAATGCTTGGTTATATCGTGATAGGTCGCTGCCGCTTCGATTTCTTGGTTGGCCAAGTGACTCTCTCCGTTGGCGTGCCGCTGACGAGGTTAGCCCCTGACGAGCCGATCATAGCAGCCGATGCTTTCGCGGCGGAATAAAAAGCCCGCGCGATCGGCAGCCGAAACCCGTTGAGTGTCCCACCTGAGCTAAATATCGGGCCATTGATTATTCCACGGCCGTGCCTGCTCATACGCGTGCGCTGCCTGCATCACCAGGTCGTCACGATGGCGCTCGGCGACGATTTGCAATCCGCACGGCAGCCCCGCGTCGGTCATCCCGGCCCGAACCGAAGCCGCGGGATGGCCGCTCATGTTGAACGGGAACGTAAAGGCCACCACCGACATCAGGTCCGGAAGCGGCTTGCCGTCGATTTCTTTCGGCGGCGGGCCGCTTGCGCCAAAAGCCTCCGTCGGAAGGGTCGGCGTAAGCAAAAGATCGTAGCGCTCGAAAACTTTCTGACACCATCGATTAAGCTCGGTGCGCTTGCGCTCGGCCGCAGCGAATTTGTCCCATCCGAGACGAGTGGCAGACTCCGCGCCGGCGAGAAAGGCGCGGCCGAATTCCTCGCGATGAGCCTCGATACGATCGGAGATGCATGCATACGCGAAGGTGGCCGTCATGCGCAACCATTCCATCCCGACGTCCGGCACTTTGTCGTCGAGTGTGTCGACCGAGTAGCCGAGCTGTTTGAAAGCGTCCACCGCTTTCAGTACTTCACGCATCACGTCGTGCTGCACGATCGCGCGGCCGAGATCTGGATGAAACGCGATACGCAATTTTTTCGGCAATCGATCGAGCATCGCCGCGTATGAAATTCCCGGATGCGGCAGCGAATCGGGGTCAGAAGGATGATAACCGACCGTCGCGTCGAGATAGAGTGCGGCGTCGCGCACCGTGCGTGTGAGCGGCCCCGGAACGGTAGTGAGAACCCAGTCGGTCAGATCCATCATCAGCGGCAGCGGGATTCGCCCGCGCGACGGCTTGTAGCCGAAGCATCCGGTATAGCTGGCCGGGATGCGAATCGAGCCGCCGCCGTCGGAGCCGGTTGCCAGCGGCACCATCGTGGCCGCAATCGCCGCGCCACTGCCGCCCGAGGAGCCGCCTGGCGTGCGCTCGAGATTCCACGGATTACGCGTCACGCCGGAGAGCTGGTTTCTGGTGAATCCGGTGCAGCCGAACTCGGGCGTGGTGGTCTTGCCCACGACGACCGCGCCCGCGGCCTTGAGCCTCGCCACATGCACCGAATCACTCTTCGGCATGTATTCTTTGAACGGCACCGAACCAAACGTCGTCGCCATCCCCGCCACGTCTTCAAGGTCTTTGACGCCGAGCGGCAGCCCCACCAGCGGGCCAACTTCTTCGCGCCCTGCCAGTTTCTGATCGAGCGCACGCGCTTCAGCCATCGCCTGTTCGGAGCGCATCGCGCTGAACGCGTTGACCTTGGGATTGACCGCGTTGATGCGGTCGAGCGTCGCTTGCATCAGCTCGCTCGGCTTGATCTGACGCGCGCGGATCAGGGCGGACAGCTCGAATGCTGACTTGCGGCACAGTTCATCTGCCATCGGCTTAACCTCGAACCAACTTCTACTACGACTTCGGTTCCGCGAAAAAGTCTACGGCTTGAGACATTAGTTGCCACCCTGTAATAATTCGATTCGCGCGGTGGGGGAATGCGGCGATCGCGAAGCGTACAGATGAATCGCACGATCACCGCCACATCCGTACCGCAAATCAAATCACCGAATTCCGCTAACACGATCCTCGCGGCGGCCAGCCGGCCGTGGGTAATCGCAATCCTCTCGATCGCTGCGCTTTTGTACGCGGCCGGCGGATTGCGCAACGCGCGCGGTTTCGAACGCGCCGATTTCAGTTGCTATTACCTGTGGGCATACGCCGCGCGGCAGAACCTCAATCCATACACCATCAACTTCGAACCGATCGCGGCGTCGATGCGTCTGCGCACCGACGGCATGGATCACGCCGACTATCCACCGACTTTCATCCTGATGTTCGAGCCGCTCACGATGCTCTCGCCGCAGGCGGCATATCGCGTCTGGATGGGTCTCAACCTCGCCGCGTTGATTGCGGCGCTGGTATTTCTGCTCGGCAACGATTCGGGGCTGGATAATCGCGTCAAGATTGCATTCGCGGCGCTGGCGTTCCTCTTTTATCCGCTTAGGATTCATTTCAACTGGGCGCAAACCCAGTTGGTGCTGTTGTTGATGCTGGTGCTGACGGGGCGATGGTTGGCACGACGGCGCGACGGTGCCGCGGGACTCATTCTCGCGCTCGCCGGTCTGCTCAAAATCTTTCCGCTTTTCGTGGTCGGATATTTATTGGTCGAGCGGCGATGGCGCGCGCTGATTTTCACCGGAATCGGCCTCGCGCTCGGCGCGGCCGCGACGGTGGTGTTGATCGGCGTTCCAGGCAGCGTCGCGTTTTGCGCGCGGCTGGCCAACGTGTTCAGCGGCAATTGGCTCGCTCAGCACGGCAAGGCCGATTCAGTGGAGTTGATCTCGCTGACGACTTTCGTACCACGGATTCTCGCCGCCGTGACGGGCGCGCGTTCCGGATTCGTCCTCGATTTGGCACGGGTCGCCGTCGTGGCACTGGGCGCGGTCGCGCTGCTGCTGCTGTCGGTCCACGCAACGCGCACCGAACCCGCGGATGAAAATCACCGCCGGCGGAGCTTCGCGCTATGGATCGTAACGGCGGTGCTGCTTTCGCCCACCGCCTGGATTCACTACATGGTGCTGCTGCTCGTGCCCTATGCGGAGCTCGCGATCGCGATAAATCGTGGCGAGGCCTCGCCGCGCGCGATCTGGAGCGGCGCGGCGAGCTACGGCTTGGCCCAGTTATCGCCTGTCATGTTTGCGGCGCTGCAGGCGTTGCTGCCGATGTCGGTCGTCACGCCGATAGCGCAATGCTGGTTTCCCTGCGCGACACTGCTCGCCTACGGGTCGGCATATTGGCTGACGGTTGATCCGCCGCCACGCGACACGTTCAGCCCTGTGGGCGAAACGCAAACTCGAGTTTGATCCCATCGGGATCCGCGAAGTAGACCGCATAGTAGCCGGGGAAGTACGGATACTCGGCCGGCGGATCGAGAATCGACGCGCCGATTTGCTTCAGCAACCCGTGCATCTTCTCGACGTCTTCCCTGCTTTCGGCATTGAACGCGACGTGATTCATCCCAGGCGCGTTGCGATCGTGCTCCTTGTTGGCCGATGCGTCCTTCGCCGGACGCACCGTGATCGCGCCATGCTGGCCGCTCCAGGCGAAAAGCCTGGTTTTCATTACTTGCTGGGTCGATTCCGGCACCGGCACGCGGCGGTATCCGAGGAAACCAAGAACGTCATCGTAAAATTTCGCCGAGCGATCCAGATCTTTTACTGTCAGCGCAAGGTGATTGATACTTCCGCGGGGCATTTTTTCCTCCACAAGCGTTTTTCAGACAGCGACAAACCGCGGCATAACCTTCTCCGCGAACAGCCGCATCGACTCGATTACCTCGCGATGGCCGGAGAGGCCGCCGATCTCGAACCAGCAAACCAGCCGCGTCATGTCGAAGACTTCCCTGAGCCGCGCGATCTTATCCACGCAATAGGCAGGATCGCCGAAGGCGCCCATCGAGTCGTCGACCGTTTCATACTTCATCGTGCGCAGCCGCTCGCGAACCGTTTCGGCCTCTTCGGCCGGGCGCGTACTCAACGGATCGTTGGTGATCGATTGAGAAATTACGTCGAAGTAGCTGCGCAGGCTTTTCTCGAGAATCGCGCGCACTGACTCGCGGTCGCGTCCCGCGAATACCATCAACAGCGCCGCAAGCCAATCCTCCGGCCGTTTCAGGCCGGCGGCGGCGAGCGCCTGTTTATATACATCGAGGCGGTAACCGAGAATGGGGATAGGATTAACGGGGCCGCCGGCAAAGATCGGGAAGCCATTGGCACCTGCGAACTCGAACGTATCCTGCGTGTTCGCGGCTAGTCGGATCGGCGGATGGGGCCGCTGCAACGGCTTCGGCACCACTTCGATATCGTCGACGTTGAAAAACTGGCCGTGAAAGCTGAGACGCGGCTCCAGCCACGCCCGCCGGATAAAATCCAGCGCCTCTTTCAAACGCTCGCGGCTGGTCTCCATCGGGATTTCATAGCCGTGATAATTGCTCGCGAAGGCGCCACGGCCCGCGCCGAACTCGAGCCGCCCGCCTGACAGCAGGTCTAGCATCGCCGATTCTTCCGCCAGCCGCACCGGATGATGCAGCGGAATCAGATTGACCGCCAGGCCCAGACGAATCCGGCTGGTGCGCTCGGCGATCGCCGCCAGCAGCATCATCGGCGCCGGCAACAGCGAGAAGCGCGGGAAAAAATGCGCCTCGGCCAGCCACACGCCGTGAAATCCCAGTCGCTCCGCCTCGACCACTTCTTCGATCAGCTCGCGATAGCGACTCGCGTCGTTGCCCGCCGCGATGCGTGGAAGCTGGTAGAAGAGGTCGAACTTCACAGCCGCTCAGTAGCCGCTTAGGCGCGCGAGCCGCTCGCGATGGAACACCGGCGAGCCGAAAAACGATTCGTTGAAGCGCGCGCGCTTGAACCATAGATGGATATCGTGATCCCAGGTGAAGCCGATTCCACCGTGCATCAGCACCGAGCGCCCCGTGGCGCGAGTGTAGATATCGGAAAGCCGCGCCTTGGCCATCGCCGCCGCGCGCGAGGCGTCGTTTGGTTGCGCGTCCAGCGCATGAGCCGCGTACCACAGCAACGAGCGCGCCGGCTCAAGGTCGGCGACGATCTCGGCCGCGGCATGCTTGAGTGCCTGAAACGAACCGATCGGCCGGCCGAATTGCTCGCGAATCTTCGAATACTCGACCGCCATATCGAGCGCGCGCTCGCTGCCGCCGAGCGAATCAGCGGCGATCGCGACCGCCCCGATATCGATCAGGCGATCGAGTAATTGGGTCCTGCCCTCCAGCCGCGAATGCGCGGGCACCGTCACGTTGTCGAGGCTGATTCTCGATACTCGGCGAGTTTGATCGAGATTGCGCAGGGTCTCGACGCTCAAACCGGGTGCTGCGCGTTCGATCAGCCAAAAGCCGAAATCGTCGGCCCCGGAACCGCTCCGCGCCGCGACGATAATGAAGTCCGCAACGTTGGCGTACGGCACGAACATCTTGACGCCGTTCAACACGTGGCCCGCGCTATCTTCTCTGACGCTGGTCGCGATCGCGTCCGGCGACAGGCTGTCGCCCTCTTCAGTGATCGCGATCGTTCCGATCGCGCTGCCGTCTGCGAGCGCCGGAAGCCACCGACGCTTGAGCTCATCCGTGCCGCCCAGGATCAGCGCGCTCGCCGCAAGCGTCGAGGAAAAGAGAAACGGCCCCGGCATCGCGGAGTGACCGCATTCGGCCAACAGCAGCGCCATGTCGAGCATGCCCAGGCCAGCGCCGCCAAATTCTTCCGGCACGATCAGCCCGGTCCATCCGAGCTGCGCGATTTTGCGATAGACCTCGCGCGGCATCCCGTCCGCATCGGCCATCGCTTTGCGCACCACCGTCGTGGGGCACTCGTTGCGCATAAACTCTCGCGCGCTGTTCGTCAGATGACGCTGCTCTTCGTTGAGGCCGAAATCCATCGAGACTCCTTGTCCGCGTACGCCGTTGCGTTATGTCATTCCGAGCCTTGCGAGGAATCCCGAAAAACGCTCGTCGTCCATTAGCCCCATCCGGGATTCCTCGCTTCGAAGACTCCGCTCGGAATGACAGCGGTGATTTGAAAATTTTCTACGGCGACTTGGGCATCTTGAGCCCGCGCTCGGCGATGATGTTCTTCTGGATGTGCGAGGTGCCGCCGCCGATCACCAGCCCGAGCGAAAACATCCACTCATACGGCCAGTAACCCTGGTCGAGCGCCTGCTCGTCCTCGCGCGCGAGCATCGAGTAATCGCCCATCGCCTCCATCGCCGCGGTCGCGAGATCGTGATTGAGCTCCGTGCCGACCAGCTTGTTGATCATCGCCTCGATGCCGGGATTGCGCCCGCGCACCTGGTCGGTGAGTTGGCGCAGCGCGTGCAGCCGCATGGACTCGACCCGAATTTCGAGATCGACCAACCGCTGGCGGAACACTGGGTCCTCGGTCAGCGGCCGGCCGCCCCGCTTGATGGTCTTCGCGAGCGCAAGCAGGCGGTTGAAGCGCTGCTCGCTGCCGGTCGCGGAGCCGAGCATGTTGCGCTCGTGGAACAGCGTCGCATTGGCGATGAGCCATCCTTCGTTGAGCTTGGCGACGAGATTTTTGCGCGGCACGTGGACGTTGTCGAAGAAAACTTCGTTGAATCCCTTGTCACCGGTCATCTGCACCAGCGGACGCACGGTGACTCCCGGCGAGTGCATGTCGATCAGGATGTACGAGATGCCGCGATGCTTGGGCGCGTCGGGATCGGTGCGCACCAGGCAGAACATCCAGTCGGCGTACTGCGCGCCCGAAGTCCACACCTTCTGGCCGTTGACGATAAACTCGTCGCCGACGATCTCGGCGCGAGTGCGCAGCGACGCGAGATCCGATCCGGAGCCGGGCTCGGAGTAACCCTGACACCAGATCTCTTCGGCGGTCAGAATTTTCGGAAGATACCGGCGGCGCTGCTCCTCGTTGCCCCACGTGATCAAAGTCGGACCCAGCATGCCGAGTCCCGATCCGCCGATCAGGAACGGCGCCTTGGCGCGCACCAACTCGTCGTTGACGATGGTCTGACGCACCGGGTCCATGGCCTGGCCGCCATATTCCCTGGGCCACGCCAGCGCCACGTAGCCGGCCTCGTACAGCTTGCGCTGCCACTGCTTCGCACGCTGCAGGTATTGCGCATCGGAGCGCTCCTCGCGCGAGTTGCTGAGCCCGCTCCGGGGAACGTTCTGTTCGAGGAAGGCGCGGACCTTCTGGCGAAACTCTTCTTCGTCGGACGTGAAGTTGAGATCCATACGCGACTCCTGCGGTGCTGGTACCGCGGCTCAGCCGCAGCATAGTCAAAAGCGCGAGCGGACAAAAACCCGCGTCCGGACGGCGTTGCCGGAGAAAATCGCCATTGATAGGCTGAAGGATTGGAGTCTCTGCTTCATGTCAACGACGATCACGACTGAATGCA
>DATJOQ010000391.1:0-3479 GCA_035506935.1 Binataceae bacterium (SeqCode)
GCGCCACCGGCGAGCGCTTTCGCGCGCGCGTGTTCACCGAGGGCGAAATCGCCTACTGCGAGTCGCGCGGGCGCGCGCGTTATCAGAGCTATGCGGCGCGATTCGCGGCCAAGGAAGCGGCGATGAAGGCGCTGGGCACCGGATGGAACCGCAACGTCGGATGGCATGAGATCGAAGTCACGCGCGAGCGCGGGCGCGCGCCGCAAATCGTGCTATCGGGCAAGGCGGCGGAGTTCGCGAAACGCCGGCAGGTGAAGCGATTTCATCTGAGCCTGACGCATAGCGCGGAGCAGGCGATCGCGCACGTGATTGCGGAAGGCTGAGCGATCGCGAAACGCGCGTTACTTTGCCTGCGACGGGGCGGGATGCGGAGTAATCGTAGACGCTGATTTGGGTGGCGGGGTTTCTTCCGGGGTCGGAGTCGGGGCGAGGAACTCCTTGGAGATCATGCTGAGGTCTTCGAATCCGAGATTATCCAACCCGAAAACCGCACTGCTCGCGCTCGACTTGGCGTAGTAATCGACGCGCGCGACCGGCGCAGGAGTGGCGCCGCCAACCTGATTGCGCCGCTCGATCCGGACCAGCTTCAAGTCACCGATCAGCTTGCCGTCCTTGCCGATCAGCGTGATCTCCTCGCTCGGATTATCCAGGCCAAACTTCTTCGGATCAGTCATCGGATCTTCCTGGATCGATTTGGCCTTGGCGTCGCGCAGCTTGTCGAGGAAGTGGGAGACTTCAGAAACGTCGGCGGGGAAATTCGAGTTGCCCTGTAGTACCTGCCATTTGCCTTCGGCGACGCGCTTGAGAGTAAAGCCCTTGGGCGAGGTGAATTTTATCTCCGCAACCGCCGGCTGCTCGAAAGTGAGCATGGTCTTGTCGCGCAGCTCGAACAGGGTCTTGTTGAGGTCGTCGAAAGCGTAGCGCTGCACGGTGTAAACCGGCGCGGTCTCGCCGCGGCGGACGTAGACCACGTCGCGATCGGTGTTGGGTTCCTTGAGGCCGAATTCGAGCGACTGGCGCGCAGCCTGTTTGCCGACGTAGACCGCGATCGTGACGCGCGGCTTTTCCAGGCCATATTGCGAGAGGCTCGCAGGTTTTTCGCTCACGAACTCGTCGACGCGGATGCCGGTGAGCGAGTTCAGGAACTGGCGCACCACGGTCTGGTCGGCGACGTACTTGGCGGGCTTCACGATCAGCCATTCGCCGTTTTGCTGCTCGAGCTCGATCGGAGGTGCGCCTTCATCTTCGATGGTAAACTTCTGCAGGTCCTCGGGATCGAACTTGAGCAGTTGGCGATCGCGCAGCTCGTTGACGGTCTTGATGACCGCAGGCGGAAAGGCCGAGCTGGTGAGCATCACGGCCGGCTTATCGGTGGTCTTGATGTAGGCTGAAAAGCCAACCGGCGTGGTCCTGCCGACCTCGATTCCGGGCATGGTCTTCTTGTCGCTGGTGGTGACGGTGACGACCACCTGGGGCTTGGCGAGTCCATAGGCTGCGAGGTCGGTCGACGCGCCCTCGAGAGTTTTCTTGACCTCACAATCAGCGACCGCGCGGGTGATGCCGCTCACCGCAGTGTCGTCGGCAGCCGCCTCAAGCGGCTTAACCAGCGTCCACTTGCCGCCCTCTTTGCTGAGCTCGATCTCACGGTCGGGATACTTGAGGTTGATACCGGTGATGTCGTCGGACTTGATGTTGAACAGCTTGTTCTTTTCCTCGACCGGCTGCTTGCTCGAGTAGTAAGCGTAGCCGCCGATTAAGGCGAGCAGAACCAGAACGATCAGCGTGTTGCGGATGCTCATAGCGGGCGTGGCGATGGCGGCGGAAGCTAGTTACGCCGCTCCCACCATACGGCGATTCCGATGATCAGCAGCAGCTCGGGCAGCATCAGCACCGAGAGCGCGAACAGGATGTTGAACTGATCGACCGTAAGGCGCATGCGCGAGGCGCGCACGGTGTGTGGCCGAATCGAAACCGCTTTCTCCTCGCCCGCCAGCCAATCGACGCTGTTCATGAAAAAGTCGCGATTATAGGAATTGACGTACTGATTATTGGCGAACTCGGTGCTGCCGAACAGCACGAGGCGCGGATGGCTGTCCTTGCCGGTGAACTGCTGGTCGGCTTCGATCGCGTCGGCGACAGTGATCGGGCCGCGGCGGTCGCCGGTGTGAAATGAAACCGACTGGCGCTTGAAAATCGCGTCGAGGTCAACTTCGGCCCACGAGGTGTCGCTGGTCTTGGCGAGCGCGGTCACCGCGAGGCCGGGTTTGGGGTTGGCGCCGAGCGGCTCGACCGAACGGGTCATCGGGAAGACGGTGCGCTGATCGAAGCCCTTGGTGACCGGATGGTCGCCGTAGGTGGTGACGATCGGGCTTAAGCCGAGCGCGGGGCCGGCGAACAATCGCAGCACCTGATCGACCACGATATCGTTGCCGATCTTAACGCCCCAGCCATCCATCAGGTTGATCAATCCTTCCTCGATCTTCGGATCGTCGAGGCGAGGCGCCTGCAGCATCACGACCGCGCGGCCGCCGCCCTTGAGATAAGCCTCGAGCTGATCGAGCTCGTGCTGAGTCAGGGGCTTGCGCGGGCCCGCGACGATCAAAATGTTGCAATCGGCTGGAATCGACGGCTGGCTCGCCAGCATCAGCTTGCGGACCTCGAAGCTCTCGCCCTCGAGCGCCTGGCGGAGGCTGCCGAAGCCTTCGGGATGCTCGGTATCGTCGGGGTCGCCTTCACCCTCGCCTTCGACGAAGTAGACAATCTTCTTGACGCCCTTGGTTACCTTGATGATGGCGTTGGTGATGTTCTCTTCGCTGAGCTCGGTGACATTGGTGCCGTCGCCCTTATCGCCGTCGTACTGGACGCGAGTCGTGCCCATCACGGAGATTTTGTATTTCTCGGCGAGCTCAGGATGCTTGTCGGGGTCGACCAGCTCGTAGGTTATCTTGGGGGAAGCGTAGGCGTAACTCTCGTAGAGAGCGCGTGCGCGCTGATCCTCGCCGCCTTCAAAGAAGCCGTAGAGCTTGAGCGGCTCCTTGAGATTCTTCGCCACGATTACCGATTGGCTGGAGAGGCTGAAGGCGCGGTCTTCGGTCAGATCGAGGCGGCGATGATGGAGCGTGCCGAGATAATTTATCGCGATCAGCACACCGATGAATGCGATCGAATAGATCACCGCGTTGGCGCCGTAGCGGGTTGCGCGCGAACCGATAATCGAGCCCACGGCTTCGCGGCTGGAAACCACCCATAGCACGAGCGCGAATACACCGAGGACGAGATTTACGAAGACGAAAAATCGAAAGCCGGCCGCGAGAAAGTAGTCGAGCAGGCCGAACGAAATCAGGACCAGCCCGATTATTCCGGTGAGCGCTGAACTCCGCTTCATCGTGCGCAATCCCTGGCAGGCGCTGAAGAAAAGGTCGTCGGGCTCCCCGCGCGGGGGAGCGGATCAGGGAGAATGCCAAAGTTTAAGCAGGATA
>DATJOQ010000392.1:0-13686 GCA_035506935.1 Binataceae bacterium (SeqCode)
GAAAAAGCTATGACGCAAAGCCTCAGATCAACGTGATCTGAGTATCATTTTCATTACTTAGTTCGTTAGATTTAGTAATCCGCTTTTCTATTTCAACATGTATCCCATAGGAATTTGAACGTAAGGATAGAGCTGTCGCGACTATCGCGATTAAAGCTGCGGGCGCGAAATCTTTTTAGTTCTCGCGAATAACTAATCGCAGGGTCGATCGTGCAGAAGGACGAGGCTCAGCCGATAAAGGTTTTCCTGCGCAGCCATGCGATTCCTGCGAGGACAGAAAGGCTGATTCCAGCCAAAGCCGGAATTACGTGCCACGTGAGGAAATGAATGCGATCGTCGATCGGACATCCCAAACGGGTTATCACAAGGCTAAAAAAGAAAGCCGCCGCACCGATCAATGCGCCGGCGGTTGTGAGCCTCGTTGGAGCGCCACGGCGCACCGCCCACAGCATCGCGAGCCACGGGATCACCGCCACGACACAGGTGCAGAACGCGCAGCGCAGACCCTCGTGGATGAATCCGTCCATGCGGACGTCCAGAGCCATCGGCTCGCTGAACACGAACAGAATCGCTACGGCAGCGATCGCGACGGCAAACTGCAATTCGCCCCTGGTGGGCTCACGGCCTGGAATCGCCGCGCGCAACGCCAGGATAGCGGCGACCGTTCCGGCGCCTCCGAACGCAATCACTTCGGTCAGAAAGCGTAGACTATGGATCTTTTCCTGTAGATCGGGACGCGCACCGAAGGTAACAGCCAAAATCAGAAGCGCGGCGTTCATCAGCAGCCACATCGCGAGCCGTGTGTTGACCGGCCACAACGGTCGCACTGGCTTCAGGTCTCTGACCAATCGTTCGATCAGGGCCTGACGTTCTTGCTCTCGCGCCTGCCGTATCTCCATCAGGATAGAGTCGTCCGTAGAGTCATCCCAAGAGTCATCGAAGGATAATCCTTTTGAGCGTCTCGTAGGCGCGGTGAGCGCGCACCTTCAACGCTCCGACGCTGACGCCCGCGCGTTGCGCCGCCTCGGTAGTGGAAAGTCCTTCCAGCTTCAGCATCACGAACGCCTCACGCTGCACGGGGCTGAGATGGTTGAGCGCTTCCTCCAAGTTCGGTTTGGAGTTAGTCGCAACATGTGACGCAGCCTCCGGTGGCACCTCAGCCAGCTCCTGCCATCTGGCGCGATTCCAATACCGATGAGCATGGTCGGCGGCGACGTTTCGTGCAATCGCAAACAGCCACGGCTCCAACGGGCGAGACGGTTCGTAGGTATGACGCGCCTGATAGAGCGCCAGCAAAGTCTCCTGAAAAACGTCTTCGATTTCGTTCGGATCGGCCATTCGTCGGCGAAGAAAATTCGAAACCATCGGACCGACTTCGTCCAGTAGCGTGCGGAAAGCGAGGCCATCGCCTTGCTGCACGCGCTCCATCAATTCAGCTCGCCTTCGGCTGCGTTCGTTTCGAGCAACCTTGTCAACCATCAGGGGATTACCCAGTCAGGCAAAAAGGTTACAGCCACCTTGCACCGATCAAAGAGTCTTCTCGGCTTTCTACCGATATACGTTTCCAATTATTTGATTAGACGCGCAATCTTCGGAGTTTACCGGCTTTGTCGGCTGCGAAACTCGGCTGGCAGGCCCAAACATGATGCTTTCGTCACTCCTGTGCAAGTTCGCCGTGTAACTATCACCAACGCTGCGAGAAATGATCGCTCAAAGGTTGTAGCGGCGCGATTGCGCCGACAGCGTCAATCTAAAGTCCGATTCGACCCATATTTTGAGTAGGTCGCTTAACCACATCACGGAGGGTAAATCACGATGAAGGTCTCCAAGTTCCTTAATATCGCCGCAGCGGCAGTTTTGGCGTCGTTCTGCCTGACGGCTGTTAGCGCCAGCTCCGCGCAGGCCCAGCTATTGGAATGGCATCGAATCTTCGGCATTCCCGAAGCGTTTAACGTCGTGGGCTCGGGGACGGGCGCGGTTACGGGTGGCGCGCCCTGGGTAACCTCGTCCGGTCACGCGATAATCAATCTTAAGAACGGAAAGGTCAGCTTCGAAGTCAAAGGGCTTGTGCTGGCGGTTGGCGGCAACGCCACGGCGATGCTCTCCGGGCTACAGATCGGAACTCCGGCGGGCGTCACCGAAGTTGAAGGTACCGTGGTTTGCAATGTTAGCGGCGCGACCAATGGCGGCAACTCCGTCTTGGTAAACACCACTGCGGTTCCCCTGAGCGAAACTGGCAACGCTTCGTTCAGCGGCAACGTCGGTCCGTTCCCCTCAGCGTGCAGCACCAGCGATATCGCGTTTCTGATTCGTATCGTGGATCCGACGGCCTTCGGTGGTCTCTGGATCGCGGCCGGCGGCGTGCTCGACCCCTCTGAGTAAGTTTTTTCCGATCAGGCTTCAGGGCACGACCGGCGGCATCTTTGCACCGATGCCGTCCGGTCGTGCCGGCTCGTCAGATCGTTTCCAAAATTCCTGGCAAAGCGTTTGCCGGCCATCAGGAGCGCAAGCCGACGAAACCATTCTTGATTGCCGGCTGGCCTTCCGCGTTGAGCACTTCGAAAAGAATTCCGTTGACGCCGCCAGCGGTTTCGCGCGACAGGATTCGCAGTTTGATCTCGGATGGCATGAACACCATCGCCGCGAAGCGTCCTGCGGCGCGCACCACGCGCTCAGGATCATTGCCAGCTTCGATTTCCGCTATCCGCGAGATCGCCAGCGCCAGCGTGGCGGTGCCGTGCAGGAGAATCGCGGGCAGTCCGGCGGCGGCCGCTACCGCCGCGTCGGTGTGCACAGGATTCCAGATGCGCGCACATTCGGTGTAGGTATGCGCCGCGCCGGCCGCAATCGGGATCGAGATTTCCGCGCGCGCGCTGGCGTTGGCTTGCTTCAGGGCGGGCACTTCCGGCGCCTGCGACGGCAGCCTATTCGAGCCGACCACTTCGGTATTGCGGTAGATCACGCCTTCCCAGGTTTCGCAAACTTTATGGCCGCTCGAATCAGTGGTGTCGAAACGCACCGTCATGAATGCGCCGGGCTTGCGCTGCTCGACACCCGCGATTGTCGCGCGAGTGGTCAAGGTGTCCCCGGGACGCACCGCGCGATGCACGATCAGATCATGCGTCGCGTGCACCGCGCGGATATTTTCATCCGCGGTGAGCAGATGCTGCGAAAGCTGGCGTCGCATCGCGAGCATCACTGGCCATTCGACGCACACGGGAAACAGCGGATGCGCCACGATTCCCTGCTCGCGCCGCGTGTCGAAATAGCAAGGCAGCGCGTCGCCGAGAGAAGCGGCGTAAGCCATGATCCAGCGCGCGTCGATTTGATGAACGAACGGCTCGCTCTGGGTTCCTACAATCGATGAATCAATTGGCATAGCAAATTTCTAGCGCGAATTTTCAAATATTGATCCGATCAGAATATAAATTTCTTTTCCGCCCATCCCTTGTCAAAGGGAGTAATGAAGTACGGAGTAAAGCGCAGTAATTTGTATTTCCAGTTTCCGTCCACTTTGACATATTCCTCGAAATACCGGCCTGCGCACCAAACCGCCTGATTGCCTTCGTTCATGGTTAAAGGACACAGCAAGTACCAGTGCCCTGTCGCCGCATCGCCGCTGACTTCGATCAGAGGGTTCATGAACAAATGCATCGCGAACCCGATCTTGTCGCGCGCTAAATTGAGGAAGAAGCCGTGGATCGCTTGCGGCCCTTCGTATCGCCCAAATTGTCCGCCATCCCACACACCATTCTCAACGAACAGAGACGAGATTCCATCAGGATCGTAGCTGTCGTCGCAGTAGTACCCGTAACGTGCCTTCAGCATCTTGATTGCCTCGATATCCTCGACTTGCGATTGGACCTTATCGATGCTGCCCTTAGCACTCATTGCTTTGCCTCCTTGGAACGACGCGGCGGCGAATCTCTCTTTTTAGAAAATCGGCTTGTCAGTTGCGACAACGCCGAAGTGTATGCCCGTGGCTGAGATCTACGACTGGTTGACAGGAAAGTGCAAGCTCATGATGACTGCACGCCGGTCATTCACCGATCTGGATCGGAGCGATTCGCTGCCGCCAATTCCTCGAGCGATCGCGCAACCTCCTCGGCCGAGATTTGCGTCAGGCATCGATAATGGCCGAACTTGCACGTGCGCGCGAGGCACGGACTGCACTCGATCTGATGGTAGATGATCTTGGTACGAGGACCGAGCGGCCCCGTGCGCGTTGGAGAAGTCGAGCCGAAGATGCCGACAGTCGGGATACCGATCGCGCCAGCGAGATGCATCGAGCCCGAATCGTTGCCGGCGAAGCCTTCCGCTAGCGACAGCAGCGCCATCACTTCACCGACGTTGACTTCGCCCGCCGCGACTATCGCACCGTTTCTGCTGGCCGAAGCGATTCGCTCGCACTTCTCGCGTTCCGCGGGTGCGCCGATCAGCACGCACTCGGCGCCGTGGCGCTCCGCCAGCACGTCGATAAGTGCGGCATAGTGTTCGAGCGGCCATTCCTTGGCCGGTCCGTACGCGGCGGCCGGGGCAAGTACAAGGAGTTTTTCGCGCGGTCGCTTTCGGTGAGCGGCCAGCCATTCGCGCATCCGCACGCGATACGGCTCGTGAATATCGAGCGCATAATCGTCGGCGTCGCCGGCGATCCCGAGTGTCTGACGCAGCATCTCGAGATAATAGTGCACCTGATGGACCGCGAGAATTTCCGGTGTCGGATGGCCGCGATGGGTCAGCATGAAGCCACGCGCATCGCGTGAGAAGCCGGCGCGATTCCTGGCGCCGCCTAATGCCGCCCATAGCGCCGACTCGAAGCTGTTGGGAAACAGCACCGCGAGATCGAAGCGGCGCTGGTGAATTTGAAGGATGATAGCGCGCCGATCGGCCAGGCCGCGCGCACCCCGTGCCACCTTGTAACCGATCACTTCGTCGATCCACCGCGCGCCGTCGAAGAAGCTCGCGAATTCCTGCTTGACCAGGACCGATAGCCGCGCCTGCGGGAAGGCTCGGCGCGTCGCCTTCAGCGCGGGCAGGCTGATCACGAGATCGCCGAGCCAATTGACCTCTTTAACCAGGACGCGCTGCGGTGACGAATCGAGTTTCGAGCCGGGCGCGGCGTTGCTCGAAGACGGGCGCAGGCTGGCTGGCTCGGTGGTTGCGGTCATGTGCAATCGATTCGTGTGCAAGCTCATACTAGTGGCGCCGCTAGCGCACCGACAAGCTGGCGATCGCACGCCGGATTGATGGGTTGCGGCAAGGTCTGAGAACGCGAACTATATCCGCTGATGGTAAAACGCTCGGCCAATCCTGGATGCGACACTGTTCGCTGAATCGAGTCTAGTGTTGCGCGCGCCCAATCTCGAACGAGCCGCCGCGGTCGCGATGCTGCTGTTAGCGGCCTCACTATTTTTCTTCCATCTGGGAAGTTACGGCCTGTGGGAACCGGACGAGGCGCGCTACGCCGAGATCCCGCGCGAGATGCTGGCGACGGGCGACTTCGTCGTGCCTCATCTGAATTACGTGATCTATGTCGAGAAGCCGCCGCTGCTCTACTGGCTGACGGCATTTTCATTCCGTCTGTTTGGAGAGAACGAATTCGCCGCGCGCATTGTGCCGGCTACATCGGCGATGCTGGGTGTGATCGCAACCTACGTGTTCGCGATACTCGTTTTCGATCGGCGGCGCGCGATTTTGGCAGGCGCAATCCTGGCGACCAGCCCCCTCTACGCGGTGATGGCGCAAGTGCTGACCACCGACATGCTGCTGACGGCACTGATGACGATCGCGTTCTTCAGCTTCTTACTGGCCTGGCGCGACAAACCCAAATGGCGATGGGCCTTTTATGCGGCCATGGGACTCGGAATCCTCACCAAGGGACCGGTCGGCGCGGTCTTGCCGATCATGGCCGCGATAATTTTTCTTTGGTGGCAGGGCGAGCTCGCCGGCGGAATAAAAAAACTCAAACCGGTGAGCGGTCTGCTGGTGACGATGTTGATCGCCGCGCCCTGGTTCGTCGCGATCAGCGTGCGGGTACCCGACTTCTTAAAATTCTACGTCGTCGGTGAACACCTGCGGCGATTCTTTCAGGCAAGTTATAGCCACGGCGAACCGATTTATTTTTATCTGCCGGTTCTGGCGGCAGGGCTGCTGCCGTGGTCGCTGCTTACTCCGGCAATTATCAAGCGCGGCCCGACCAAGCCGGCGCGAAGTTTCTGCCTGATCGCGACGATCGTAGTGTTGGTGTTGTTCTCGCTCGCAAGCGCCAAGCTGATTCCCTACATCCTGCCAGCGCTGCCGCCGATCGCGGTGCTCCTCGCCGACGCGATCCTGTCGATTCCGGAGCGAGCTCAAGACTCGGTGTCTGGCAGACGACCGATGCTGAGCCTTCAGTTTGCGGGCGCGCTCGTGGGCCTGATTGGTGTCGTGATCCTAGCGTTGCCTGCAGTGGCACCTCACGCAGGTGGGCGATACCTGGCGCTGGCACGAGAAGCGACTCTTGCCATCGGAGCGATACTGTTCGCAGGTGGTGTGCTGACGACATCGCTGTTTCGGCGCGGCCGGATCGAGCTGGCGCTGGTAGCGCTGACGATAACCAGTGCCAGCGCTCTACTCGCGGGTAGCTATGTGCGTATCGCGGTCGAGCCGATGCGGTCGTACGCGGAGCTCAGCCGTGCAGTCGCCGCGCTGGAGCCCGACGCCTCGCTGATCTGCTATCACCGCTATATCCAGGCACTGCCGTTTTACGCACGGCGGCGCGTGATTCTGGTAGGAGCGCCCACCGAATTGGGTTTTGGCGCGGCGCATAGCGCCGCCGCGCGCGATTATTTTTTCAATTCCGACGCGGACCTGATGCGCCTTTGGAATCGTCCACAAAAAAGCGTGCTGCTGATCGATCAGTCGGATCTGGATCGGCTGAAACCGCTGCTCGGTGATTTCCGCGTGATCGCGAAAGAGAACAAAAAGCTTGCGGTGGTGCAGACAGCGCCTTGATCTGCGCCCCTCGGCCCAACGGCGGCTATTCGTAACGCAGCGCTTCGATCGGATCCAGCATCGAGGCCTTGCGCGCCGGATACCATCCGAAGAACACGCCAACGGCGGCGGCGAACGCGAAGCCGCCCACGACTGCGGTCGGCGAAATCAGCGTCGGCCATTTCGCCATTGCCGACAAGGCCTTCGAGGCGATTATTCCCAGGATCGCTCCGGCCAGCCCGCCGGTGACGCCGAGCAGCGCGGCCTCGATCAGGAATTGCAGCAGAATATGCAGGCGCCGCGCGCCGATCGCCATCCGGATTCCGATTTCGCGGGTGCGCTCGGTGACTGATACCAGCATGATATTCATGATGCCGATGCCGCCCACCACCAGCGAAATCGACGCCACCGCGGCGAGTAGCAAGGTCATCACCTGGCTCGCGCTCGCAGACGCCTGCGCGATTTCGGCCAGGTTCCTCACGGTAAAATCGTCGTCATGGCCGGGCTGGATACGATGGCGGCGATGGAGCACCTGCTCTATCTCGGCCTGCGCAGCGTCAACCTCGGAAGCATCGCGCGCCTTCAAGTAAATCGTGTTGACCACGCCCGAAATCTTGGGCGGCCCTCCGAACGGATTGATGATCGTGGTGTTGGCTTGATAAAGCGGGCTCTGCGCCGTGGTCAGAGGAACCGCGACATAGGGATTCAGCACCGGATTGGTCGATCCGGTGGTCGCGGACGCCACCGTCGCGCTCACTTGCGAAGTGCCGACCACCTTGCGTTCGGCGGTAGTAAACGGCATCAGCACGATATCGTCCTGATCCTGACCGAAATTCGATTGGCCCTTGACCCCGAGCACGCCAACCACGCGCAGCGGGAACTGCTTGACCCGGATCATCGCGCCCACCGGGTCCTCACCCTCGCGAAAAAGATTATTAACCACGGTCTGACCCAGCAGGCATACCGGTGCCGCGCTGCGCGTCTCCTCTTCGGTGAAGTTGCGGCCCTCGACCACCGGCCAATCACGAATCGTCAGATAGGCCGGGGTCATCCCGTTGATGGTGGTGCTCCAATTTTGGTTGGAGTAAACAACCTGCGCGACTTGGCGGTCGGTATAGCTCACCGCATCCACAGTGCGTACCTCTTTCTCCAGCGCCTCGGCGTCGGCCACGGTTAGCGTCGAAGCGCTACCGTAGCCGATTCGCGCGCCGCTCGAGGTGGTGGCCCCGGGCAAAATCACGAGCAGGTTGGTGCCGAGGCTCTGAATCTGCTGCTGCACCGAGTAGCGTGCGCCGTCGCCGACCGCGACCATCGCGATCACCGCCGCGACGCCGATAAAGATACCAAGCATGGTCAGCGCGGAGCGGGTCTTGTTGCGGCTGAGCGCGCGCGCCGCGGCGCTGAGCGCCATCACCACGAACGTCCATAGATCTTCGCTGCGCTGCACCTTGGTCTCGGAGGGCCCTTCCAGCTCCGACGCCGACATCGCCGGGTTTTCGGGCGAAGCTCGGTGCAAAATCTCGGCTTCGGGCTTGCGATGGTCGGTGACGATCACGCCGTCGCGGAAGGTCACCACGCGATCGGCGTAGCCGGCGACCTCGGCATCGTGGGTCACCAAGAGCACGGTGATGCCCTGCTCGCGGTTGAGCCGCGTGATGATATCCATGATTTCGGCCGAGGTGGTCGAATCGAGGTTACCGGTCGGTTCGTCCGCCAGCAGAATCGACGGTTGATTCACCAGCGCGCGCGCGATCGCCACCCGCTGCTGCTGGCCGCCCGAGAGCTGATTCGGATGGTTTCGCGAGCGCCCCTTGAGTCCGACCGTTTCCAGCAGACGCGCGGCGCGCTGCTCACCCTCAGGAGTCCATCGTGAATAGAACAGCGGCAGCTCGACGTTCTCGAGCGCCGTCGTACGCGCCAGCAGATTGAATGTTTGAAAAATGAAGCCGATTCGATGGCTGCGTATCGCTGCCAGCTCTTCCTCCGGCAGCGAGGCGACATCAACGCCTTCGAGCAGATAGCGCCCATGCGAAGGCCGGTCGAGACAGCCCACCATGTTCATCAGCGTGGATTTGCCCGAGCCCGAAGCGCCCATGATCGCCACGAACTCGCCACGTTCGACGCGAAGACTGACCCCCCGCAGGGCGCGGACCTCGATCTCGCCCAAATGGTACGTCTTGTCGACGTCGATAATCTCGATGACCGGTATGCTGCTCATCAGTGCATGAATCGGAGCGAAGTCGAGTGCGAGCCGGGTCCAGCGCCGTCGGGGCTATTGGGCCGAACCTGCTCGACCACGACCAGGTCACCTTCCTTAAGGTTGCCGCTCAAAACCTCGACGTTGTTGCCGTCGTCAAGTCCGGTGGTAATCGAAACCGGCGTCAGCACGCCGTCCTTTTCGATCCATACGTGCTTGCCGTGCTGCGACTTGCCGCGATGATGGGCCGGCTGGTCGGAGGCAGTGGCTCCGTCGGTTCCCCCACCCGGATGTGAGCCGTGCTTGCCGCCAGGGGAGAAACGCAACGCCTGCGTCGGTACCCGCAGCACGTTGTCGCGACGCGCGGTGATGATCGTAGTGTTTGCGGTCATCCCGGGCTTGAGCAGAAATTCTGGATTCGCCACTGTCACCACCACGTCGTAGGTAACGACGTTCTGCACCGTGACGGGCGCTTGCCGAACCTGGCTGACCGTCCCTTCGAACTCATGACCGGGGAAAGCGTCGACGCTGAAGTCCGCAGTCTGCCCGATCTGCACGTTGCCGATATCGGACTCGCTGACGTTGGTATCGACCTGCATCTGTGTCAGGTCCTTGGCGATCAGAAAAAGCGTCGGCGTCTGAAAGCTCGCGGCTACGGTCTGCCCGACGTCAACGTTGCGCGAGACGACGGTACCGTCAACCGGGGAGATAATATTGGTATAAGCCAGGTTAACGTTAGCTTCGTCCAAATTGGCTTGCTGCTGTGCAATATTGGCGCGATCGAGGGCGACTTCGGCCACGTCCTGTTCATAAGCGCTGCGGGCGCTGTCGAGGGTGTCTTCCGAAATAGCTCGTTTGATCAGCAGTTTCTGGTCGCGCTCGTAAGTCACCTTTTTGTAAGCCAGATCCGCCTCATCTTTGCCTAACTGCGCCTTCGAAAGCGCGAGCGCTGCCACCGATTGGTCGACCTTAACCTGGAAGGGGCGCGGGTCGATCTTGGCGATAAGCTGGCCGGCTTTCACCGCGGTGTTGAAATCAGCGTAGATCGCGGTAATCGGGCCGGAATCATAGGTTCCAACCTGGACTGTGGTCACCGGATTAACCGTTCCGGTCGCGGTCACGCCGCGGACGACGTCACCCATCGTCACCTCGGCCGTGATTAGGTGAAAAGCCGGCGGTCGCGCGAGGTAGTAATAAACAACCAGCACAGCCGCGAGCGGCAGCCCAATAATCGCAGTGATTTTTAACGCCTTTGACAACCTGTCACCTGTTTATCGGCGCACGCCTCAAACCTACGGCGCTCTGGATAAATACCCCCTTTAGTATAACGGACGTTGCTGGGGCAGGTTTCATTGCAAAAGCAAACCAAGGTTTTATAGCTCCACCTCGCAAGCGATGAAATCGTGATCCGACGCGCTTCGGCCAAAGCTTCGCGTGGCCTGCACCACGCAGGCTGAGCCGGGAACGGGACGGACATTTCGCACTGCGATCCAGTCCAGTTTGGGACGCATGAAACGGGGCATCGCCGTGAACAGTTTGAAGGTTGGCGCGAGCGGCGCATTGGCGCTATCGAGTGTGAACCCGGCACGTTTCAGTTCATCGAACAGCGGCTCGTGAATCTCAGGACGGCGCAACCGCCGGGGTTCACGCAGCATCTGTACTGCCAATCGTGCAAACTGCAGCGGACCTCTCAAATTGGCGGTGGCGCTATTAAAGTCGCCCCCGACGATCGCGCAACCGCTGCGGGGAATCGCCGCGAGCAGCTCGACGATCAGGCTTGCGCGTCCCCGCGGACCGGTCAGCCGCTCCAGATGGATCACGCCCAGCGTTATCCGAGTGCGGTTCAAATTGATTGTGGCGATCAGGGCGTTCCGCGCGCCAATCGCACGTACATCTCGGATGCCGCCGGGATGGCGGCGCGTCCAGTCATACAGCGGCGTTATCGGAACGGCTTTGACCTCGAACAACGGTTCGGAGGAGAGGATAGCGTTGCCAAGGAACGAGGTGATTCCGTCGCGGCGCGGGAAGCCGAACTCGGGCGCGAAGGCGAAACTCATCGAAAGCCGCTCGGCCAGCTCTGAAGCGACCTCGCTCATACCCGAGCGCTTGAGACGCCAATCCAGCTCGCAGAGCAGAATCACCGCCGCGCCCGCCAACGGCGGACGGCTCAAGTGATCGACGATCGCATCCAGATGTTTTCCGCCCTTGGCGTTGAACACCACGATTTTGAAGCGCGGGCCGGTCCCCTTCGACGGACGATTGCGCGCTATCGGTTCGAAAGTTCGGCGAGGCTGGCTGGCGCCTTCGTTATCTGGCAAAGCAATACCGGCGCTGCTGTCTGCCATCCGCCTATCTATTTCGACAGCTCGGCTTCGAGCCCCTCGATCGTGGTTTGCGGCGGCGAACAGACGTGTTCGTGGCATAAGTAGGCCGTGAGCTGTCCGTCAATTTGCGATTTCCCGCGAACTTGCTCCGGCAGGGCCAATCCAGGCAGCTCGGCACCGGGCTTTAGGGCGAAGATCGTTCGATTCGGAAGATAGCGGAGCCCCAAGCGCTCGAGCCATAGGCCGGATTCCTTCGACTCACGCTCACCGACCAAGACGATCTCTTTAGGCCCGCGAAGATAGAAATCGACCGCGGCAAGCATTCGTGCAAACGCAAACGGCTGCTTTTCCATCAGCGGACGGAAAAGTTGCAAAGCGCGCTCGGCCTCTTTTAGATATCGTTCTTCGCCGCTGTATGCATGCAGCCGCAACAGCGCCATGATCGCCTCGCTATTGCCCGACGGTGTCGAGCCGTCGAAGGCCGCTTTCGAGCGGATAATCAGGCGCTCGTGATCGTCCGAGGTGAAGAAGAAGCCTCCGCTATCGCGATCGAGGAAGCGATCGAGAATCATATCGGCGAGCTCTCGTGCGTTGGCGAGATATTCAGGCTCCAGCGACGCCTCGTAGAGGTCGATTAGCGCGTTTGCAACGACCGCATAATCTTCGAGGTAGGCATTGAAACGCGCCGCGCCGTCCTTGTACGAGCGCCGCAGCGAGCGGCCGTCCCATAGCTTGGTCATCACGAAATCCGCCGCCCGCCGCGCCGTTTCCAGGTAGCGAGTCTCACCGAGTGCGCGGTAGCCTTCAGCGAAGGCGCTGATCATCAGGCCATTCCACGCGGCCAGGATTTTCTCATCGCGCCCCGGCCTGACCCGGGTCTCGCGCCGGGCGAAAAGCTTTCGCTCGATCTCCTCTACCGCCTCGGCCGTCTGCTCCTCGGTCATTTTGAACAGCACAGCCGCTTCGGCGATATCAATCGTGCGATGCAAAATATTCTCGCCTTCGAAATTGCCCTGCTCGGTGATGTCGAAATAGCGCCGAGCGATGGGCGCAAGCTTTTCGCCCAGCACTTCGTCGACCTCGTCGAGCGTCCAGACGAAGAATTTTCCCTCGTGACCTTCGCTGTCGGCGTCCTGACTCGAATAAAAACCGCCTTCGGGCGAAGTCATCTCGCGCAGCACATAGTCGAAGATCCGGCGTGCGGTTTGAAGACATTCGGGCTGGTCTAACGCGCGACCGGCATCCAAGTAGAGCTGCGCGAGCAGCGCG
Source organism: Binataceae bacterium (SeqCode) (assembly GCA_035506935.1). Taxonomy (GTDB): domain Bacteria; phylum Desulfobacterota; class Binatia; order Binatales; family Binataceae; genus DATJOQ01. The sequence goes on from DATJOQ010000392.1 coordinate 12,763, forward strand.
TTGTCATACAGCATCTTTTCGAAGTGCGGCACCAGCCATTGATCGTCGACGCTGTAGCGATGGAACCCGCCGCCAAGCTGATCGCAGATGCCGCCCTTCGCCATCTTGGTCAGCGTCTCTCTCACCATGTCGGCGAATAATAAATCGCCACTCTCGTCGAGGACGCGCAGAAATAACGAAAACACGAAGACGTTGGGGAATTTCGGAGCGTCACCGATGCCGCCATTGATATTGTCGTAGTGCTGCGCCAGCGCGCGCGCCGCGAGTTCAACCAGGTCGCGGCGGAAATCGCCCTCCGCCGGCTGGTATTTCGCCATCTCGCCCAGCGCGCGGGTCAGGCGATCGACGTTATGCGCCACCTCCTGCGCGCGGTCGCGGTACGCCTGCGTGACCGAGCGTAACACGCGGCCGAATCCCGCGATGCCGTGTCGATCCTCCGGAGGAAAATAGGTGCCGCCGAAAAATGGTTTGCCCTCCGGGGTCAGGAACATGGTCAAGGGCCATCCGCCACGGCCTGCAAAGAGCTGCACCGCATCCATGTAGATCTGATCCAGGTCAGGACGCTCCTCGCGGTCGACCTTGATACAAACAAAGTTCTCATTCATCAGACGTGCGATTTCTTCGTTTTCAAACGATTCGCGCTCCATCACATGGCACCAGTGACAAGCCGAGTAGCCGATTGAGAGCAGAATCGGTTTGTTCTCGGCCTTGGCGCGCGCGAGCGCCTCATCGCCCCACGGATACCAGTCCACCGGATTGTAGGCGTGCTGGCGCAGATAGGGGCTCTGCTCGTTCACCAGTCGATTTGGCTTACGGTTCGTGGTTTGGTCTTTGTGATGACCTTCCATGACTCCTCTAAAGGCTATCGCGGTTTGCGCCGGAGAGAGGTGTCTGGACATCCAGGCTGTCCCACCGACTTCCCGT
>DATJOQ010000393.1:0-12766 GCA_035506935.1 Binataceae bacterium (SeqCode)
ATAGCCTGGCGGAGCTATCGAGCTGTGTGCTGCTCGCCGCGGTAAGAAACCCGCCAGACGGTCCCGTTGGCGTCCTCGGTCACGATCAGCGAACCGTCGTGCGCGACCGCCACGCCAACCGGACGCCCCCATACGTCGCCGTCCGGAGTCACGAATCCTGTCATGAAGTCCTCGTATTCTCCGGTCGGCTTCCCGTTGTGGACGATCGCACGAATAATCTTGTATCCGGTCCGCTTCGAGCGGTTCCAGGAGCCGTGCTCGGCCGCGAAAGCGTCGCCGCGATACTCCTCAGGAAACTGCGTGCCCTCGTAGAATGCCATCTCCAACGAAGCGGAATGAGCCTGAAGCAGCACGTCAGGCGTGATTATCTTGTCCTTGAGATCGGGGCGCTGACCGCGATGGCGCGGGTCTTCGTGGTCGCCGATGTAATACCAGGGCCAGCCGTAGAAACCGCCGTCCTGCACGCGCGTGATGTAGTCTGGCGGCAGATTATCGCCCAACCCGTCGCGCTCGTTGGTTGAACACCAAAGCTCGCCGGTTGCGGGATTTACCGCCATCCCGACGCAATTTCGCAATCCCGCCGCGAACACCCGAATGCCCGTGCCATTGGCGTTGAATTGCAGCACGTCGGCGCGCCACTGCTCCGAGCCCCACGCCGTGCCGAGGACATGCATCTTGGCCCATTCAATTGCCCCGGGAAGCTTGCGCTGAGCGAGACTTTCGGCGTCGTTTGACAAGGAGCCCACCGAGACGAACATCTTGGACCCGTCCTTCGAGAAGACGATTATCGCGAGTCCAATGGCCGCCGCCGGTCAGATGGCCGCCGCCCGGAATTCCAGTGACAATCTCTTGCGAAGGGCCGCGTGCATGTAGATCGCCGTTACGATACGGGAATGCCACTATGGAATCAGTATTGGCAACGTAAAGATATTGCGGATTCGGCCCGAGCGGCCAGAACGCGATACCGAAGGGTAAGTTCAAGTTCGAGGCGAAGATTTCCATCTGGCTGGGCTTGTTGGCGCCATCCGGGGCACGCAAAACGCGAATCCGTCCTGCGCGGCTCTCTACGATAAAAATGTCCCCGTTGGGCGCGACTCGCACCAGGCGCGGCTCAGTCAGCCCGTTGGCGAACTCTTCGACCACGAAGCCGGGCGGAACCTTGAGATTGGCGTCCTTTGGTCGGGGCACGACCGCCGCAAAATTGCGCGCCGATTCCGTAGCGTAAGGCGGCGGCAAATCGGCGGCAGTGATTTTCCGCCGCACCCCGGGCGCATCGGTTTGCCAATCGCCGAAAGCAGCCTGCCCGGTAAGGACGGAATGGTCCTCGGCGCGAATGTTATCGGGAACCAGACCGGCGATCAGACTGAGGCATATAAGCCCTGAAACGATCTTGCTCATAGTTAGTCGCGAGTTTCGACGTCGCGCTGATTGGGAGGAAAACTCCCGAGTGCCGTCACGATCCAGTATGGCTGAAGCGCGTCCCGCCCGCCAAAATAAAAATCCGCGCCGGGCTGTGGATGTTATGCTTGCGCTGCGCGAACCGATGCTTCATGTGCCGTGGATTGAAGCGTCACGCAGCCCAAAGCGGCGCATCCGCCGACGATCAGAACCAGGCTGAACAGCTCGAATGCCGTGCGGTAGCTTGCGGTTTTGTCGAACAGGAACCCGGCGAACACCGGACCGGTGCCGGCTCCGATCGTGGTGAACAGACCGGCTAATCCGGAGAGCGAGCCGAAGCGCTTGAGCCCCAGTGAGTCGGCCATCAACAGCGGAACCAGAGCGAGCGGCGCGCCCGACATCAAGCCGTAAACCGCCGCGTAACCGAACAGCATCGCGGGATTGCGCGCCCCGAGCAGCAGAAGCTGTCCGATCGCCATCAGGACCAGGTTTACTGCCAGCGCCACGCGGCTACCGATGCGCTCCGCTCCATAGCCCAGCGCTATCTTGCCGATCGCCCCGAAGCCCATCGTCAGGCTCAGGATAAGCGCGGCACGGCCCGGGTCGTAGCCGATAACAATCAGGTAAGGAATCAGATGAAGCCCGCCGCCGGTGACCGCAAACATGAAACATAGCTGCGCCACCGCTATCATCCAGAACGAGCGGGTGCGGAGCGCCTCGCCGACGTCGAGCCCAGACAGCTCGGTTGAGATTTCTTGGTGAGTCGGCTGCGGATTTTTTGGTTTGGTCCGTACGCAAACCATTACCAGCGGCAAGGCGATCAGAACCATCGGCAGGGCCAGGATAATGTAGCCCGCGCGCCATCCCACGCGCTGGATGAGAGAGTTGGCGACCAGCGTCATTACCATCCCGCCGACCGTGGTTCCCGCCATCGTGATACCGAGTGCTCTGCCGCGCTGCTCGGTAAACTCTTTGGCCACGACGAGAGAGCAGGGCAGCAGCGTTCCGATCCCGATTCCAAGCCCCAGAAAAACATAGGCCAACAGCATCTGATCGAACGATGCCGCCCGGCCGGCTATAAAAAAGCCGCACGCGACAAGAACGATTCCGACGCCTATCACCGCTCGGGCCTGGACATGATCCAACAGCCATCCTACAGCGGGTATACTCAAGGCGGCGCTCAGCGCCAGCGCGGTCTGCAGCGACGATAACCAGGCGCGGCTCCAACCGAAATGATCGAGCACCGGCGTAAAGAATACGCTGGCGGTGTTGTAACCGGAGCCGAACACCAGGAACAGCGTCACGAACAACGCCGCAACTATGAGCCAGCTTTGACGTTCCTTGCGATTCATTCCCGGAAGATGTTACGGGCCTTCCTTGCGCGTCGAGCGGTGCTCTAGAATCTTGGTCGGCGAGCGAAATGCGAGGAAGTCAAAAAAAAGGCGGCCCCCAAAAGGACCGCCTTGCAATAGTCTGTGATACGCGGACTCAGTGCTTCGGCTCGATTCGCTTGCCGTAGGTGACCTCACCCTTGTCAACCCGCAGGCTGAAGCCGCACTCGGGGTTGGTACAAACCCACGCTTTGAAAATGACCGAAGCGCCTTCCTGTCCGTAGTCCGACAACGGGATCAGAGATCCATCGTTGCACTTCTGGCACTTCGGCAACTCCATCGCCCACGCCCTCCTTGCGCCGACCAAACCCGGCATTCCATTGACCAAAATATCCAACCGCACTTTCTAAAGCAATGTTGAAGCCATCGATGCTACAAATGGGATAATAGACGAGACTTTACCCAACCCGAACACAGTTGCAGGATGAATCTCGATGTTTCTGCTGCGCGAGGCGCGGGTCGACGACAAGCTCAGACTGCTCGAGCTTGCCCGACAGCTCGATTCAGTCAATTTGCCGACCGACGGCGACGAGTTGGGCGAGACCCTCGAGCGTTCGAGCCGTTCCTTCCGCGGCCGGATCCGCGATCGCTCGCGCGCGGTCTACGTCATCTGCGCGCAGGACGCCGACAGCGGAAAAGTGGCCGGCGCTTCGATGATTATCGCCAAGCACGGCACCCCCCGCTCACCCCACTACTATCTCGAAATGGATACCGAGGAGCGCTACTCGCGCACCCTGCGCAAGATGTTCCGCCATCCCTACCTAAGATTGCGCTATTCGATGGACGGGCCGACCGAGGTCGGCGGGCTGATCGTCGACCCCCAGTTGCGCCGCCATCCGGAGAAGGTGGGAAAGCAGCTTTCCTGGGTGCGCTTTCTCTACATCGGAAAGCATCGCCCCCGATTCGAAGATCGCGTGATCGCGGAGATGCTGGCGCCGATGGCCGGTGAGCATGGCAACCTTTTCTGGGATCATTACGGGGGTAAGGTAACCGGGCTTTCATTTCGCGAGGCCGACCGGCTGTCGACCCGCGACAAGGAATTCATCCGCGCTCTATTTCCCGAGGCTCCGCTCTATACGTTTCTGCTCCCGGAAGAAGTGCGCCTGATGCTGGCCACGGTCAATGAGCAATCACGCGGCGCCCTTCGGCTGGTGGAGCAGGCCGGGATGCGCTTTCTAAACCAGGTCGACCCGTTCGACGCGGGTCCATACTATGGCGCGGCCACCGCGGATCTCGAACCGGTGAAAGCTTTGCGCTGCCGTAAGGCCGTGCTCGCCGGCAGCACGGAGGCGGGAGGCCTCGCCTGCCTGGTCGCGTGCGAGGACCCCGCCCATGGATTTCGCGCGGTCAAGGCGCAGGCGCCGATCGACGGCGAACAGATCGCGCTATCGCCGGAGCTGATGAGCCTGCTGAGAATAAAGGAGGGCGATCGGGTCGACGTCGTGCCGCTCCCGTAGCCTATCGGCGTTCGTCGTGGATAAGGGGCAGGGGAGCGTCAGGTTTCCAGCAGCGCTGAATAAAAGCGCACTGCGGCTTCGACCTGGGTCAGAAGATTGTATTCGTTCGGCGCGTGAATCACGCCGACCGACGGTCCCGGCCCGATTACAACTGGCTTGAGCTCCGCAGCTGCGTAAATTCCCGCCTCGGTGCATCCGGCCTTGACGCCAGTTTCGAGCGGCAGTCCCGCCCGCGCCAGCGCCGCCATACCATGTTCGACTGTCTCGCTATCGAGCTCGCTGCGAAAGCCTGGATTCGCCCGGCGCGCGCTCAAACTCAGATCAATCCCGGCTGAGCCACGCGCAATTTTCGTCACTAGGCCTTCCACTTGGCCGCGCAGATCCGCGAGCGAAAGCGAAGGCGGCGATCGCAACTCGAATTCGATTCGGATCTTGCCCGGCGCGGTATCGATCACGCCGACGTTGCAGGTCAGCGTGGGAGCGGCGAAGTCCTCTTCGCCGGGTCCGTTGCTTTCGGCAAACTCGTAAAGCGTATCGACGAATCGCGCAATCGCAGCGATCGCATGCGCGGGGATGATCTCGTTACGCGCAGGCTCAATCTCTTCGATCTGCGACGCGCCATTCGGCGCATCGGCGGAATCGCCGTTCCACAGAATATCGCATCGCGCCGCGACCTTGTTGACCGCGTCGCCGCCGTTGATCGCGATGATCTTTAAGTCCGGCCGCGCGACGATTGCTGCCAGCGCCAGGCGAATCGCGTTCACACCCAGCGCAGGAGTACTCGAATGAGCGGCGCGTCCGAGGAAAACCGATTTTCGCATCGGCTTTGCGCGTTCGAAACGGCCGGGCCGAAAGCTGACGTCAAGCTCGAAGACGCTAAGGCCCTTGTGCGCGGTTATCAGCTTAAGCAGGGACGGTTCGCCGACGAAAGCGAGCGCTCCCGCCGGAATCAATCCGGCGTCGGCGATTTCCTTCGCTCCGATAAGCCCGTGTTCCTCGCCGAACGTCGCAACTAGATAGATCGTGCGCCGCGGCGTGCCGCATCCGATAAGCGCGATGGCTTTAGCGGCGAAATCCAGCTTCGTATCAGCGGCACCGAGCCCGTAGATTCGATCCTCGACGATAGTCGGCGCGAACGGATCGCCATCACAGGCGGTCCAATTCGCGCGATCGCCCGTCGGCACCGTATCGAGATGAGTGTTGAGCAGTATCGGCGTCGCAGCCGGATCTCGTCCGTGGACAACGGCGAGCAGATTCACCTGGTTCGCGCCCTCGCGAGTCGACGGAATCAAGCGAGCCTGGATTCCCACCGGCGCGAGCAGTTCCGACGCGCACAACTCCGCGATCTGGCGCGTTCCTTCGCTGGTCACGCTCGGAATGGCGATCAGCCGCTTGCACCATTCGAGCAGGCGAGGATTCATCGGCGTCAGGCCGGCGGCAGGCATCGCTCGATTATCGCGAAGACGTCGTCGAGTTCGGCTTCGCTTGTGACCACCGGGACAAAAAGCCGCACGCATGCCGGCTCGTGGCCGCCGTAGTAGAGCACCAGTCCCGCGTTGAAGCATCGATGGATAAACTCGCGCGTGGCCTTGAGCGAGCCGTCGCCGACGCGGAACGCGATCATCACGCCGATGCCGTCGATATTTGAAACGGCTCCAGGATATTTCTCGCTGAGACGCGCCAGATGCTGGCGGGTCAGCCGCTCGAGCTGCTTTTCGCGCCCGTCAGGACCGAGGTAACCTTCGCCAGTCAGCTTTTCGATTATGCGCCGACCGACCGCCATCGCCACCGTAGCGCCGGAAAACGTACCCGAAATTAGCGCAGGGTCGGGCGTGAACTCCTTGCGAAACAGCATCGCGCTGCCCTGCAGCGGCTTGGCGATCGTGATCACGTCGATGTATTCGCCGAGACCGAGCAGGTTGGTTGCGAAGAGTTCGGAGACGCGGCCGAAAGTTTGGATCTCGTCGGCCCAGATCGGAATCCCTGCTTGCCGGCATTCCTCGAACAGCGGGACGAAAAACTCGCCCGGCGCGGTGATGAAGCCGGCCTCACCCTGCACCAGCTCAGTCGCGAACGCACCGATTCGATCGCCATCGCCCGCGATAATTTGGCGCAGTGCCGAGAGCGACTTCTCTGCCGAATTTGGATCGGTGCGATCGTAAAATGGAATGTACTCGACCGGAAATGTGCGCGGCTGGCCGCGGCGGTAATCCGGCCGATCGGTGATTTCGGCCATCGCCGAGGTGCGCCCGTGAAAGCATCTGCGAAACGCGATCACGCCGGGACGCCCGTCGCGCTTCTGGCGCATCAGCTTGAGCCCGTTCTCCGCAGCGTCAGCACCCGACAGCGAAAGCCAGCAGTGATCCATACCGGCGGGCGCATGCGCGAGAATAGTTTTCATCAGAGCGGGATATTCGCGATTGAAGATCAGATTTCCCTGCATCACGAGATCGGCGGCCGCTGCGCGAATCGCGGTCTCGATCAAATCGAGATTGCCGTGGCCGAACAGATGGACGCCGATACCCAGCGCGAAATCGAGCACCCAACGGCCGTCGGCGAGCATCGCGCGCGCGCCCCTTCCGACGCCGGAACCCAGGTAAGGATAGAACGCCGGACGTGCGCGAAAGCCGGCAAGCTCGTTGAGCTCGCGCTCCATCTCGGCAGCGCCAATTGGTGCAGTAGGGCTCTGCTCAGCGTAGGCGATCGCTTCGAGCATCAGGCTCAATCCGCGCTCGAATTTCTCGTCGTGGGTCATGCGCTAGCCTGGTGAATCGAGAATTCGTTGGAAAGGAGCCAAGGCCCGTATTGTCGTCATCCTGAGCACTTCGGCCCAGGGGTCCTTCGCCTACGGCTCAGGATGGCCGCAGCGGCCACCTCCGTTCAGGATAACCACGTAGGGCATTTCCATCCTCGACTTTGCAGCAGGTGACGTTTGGGCCTCTTACTTCAATGCGCGGGTCGAGAAGCCGCGGTCGTTGTAACAAAACAGCGACCGCTTGCCCTGCAGGATGGTTTCGAGCACGACTTCGCGTCCCCACAGACGCTGCAGATAGGCGAGCGTCTTCTCGGCGTATTCGAGTTGTAGGTCGCGTCCCTCGTGGTAGTGCTTCATGTACAGCGTGCGGTTCTGGCCAAAATCCGCGTCTTCGACCTTGATCACCGGGATACTGTTAACCCCGATGTTCTTGATCAGCATGTCCTTGACCAGGCGCCAGCCTTCCTCGTCTGAGACTTTGCTGATCACCAAATCGTCGCCGCGCGATTCGTACTGAAAGATATCCATCTCGCGCATCAATTCCTCGGTCAGGTAACGCCGGATGAAGGAACTGTCGCGCTCGACTTCGCGCGCCTCGAAAATCTTCTCGTCGCCACTCTTGTTGGGCGTGCCGTCGCGCTTGATTTCCTCGGCAGTGGGATCGGTGTATCGGCGATGCAGATCTTCCCAGATCCGGAGCCCCAGATGGTAGGGGTTGAGCTGACCGGGGATCGGCCGCACCACCTGGTTGTGGCGCACGATGAACTCCAGATGCAGTCCCTGCTCGAGATTGAGGGATTCGACGATCCGTTTGTGCCAGTAGCTCGCCCATCCCTCGTTCATGATCTTGGTCTCGATCATCGGGATGAAGTACTTGGCCTCTTCGTCAACGATCGTAAGCAGATCTTTTTCCCATTCGGCGAGAAACGGATTGTGATCGCGAATGAAGAGCAGGATGTCCTCTTCCGGGATCAGCGGCAGCTTGTGGATATTTGGTTCGGTAAATGGCTGGCGCGCGTGGATTTTCTTGAATGGATCGTGCTTGGGCTGCGACTCCTCGATCATCCGCGTGATTTGCTCTTCACGGCTGAGCTTGCGAATCGCGAGATTGCGGCTGCAGTTCAGTGACAGCGCATGCGCGGCGTCCATGATGCGCTCCACTTTCTCGATTCCAATCGACGGATCTTCCACGTAGCGGCGCACGCGCAGGCTGTGGGCCTTGAATAATTCGATCGTGTACTCGGCGCGCGTGGTGCGATAGGTGAAGTTGTTCTTGAAAAAATCATTGTGCCCGTAGACGTGCGCGATCGTGAGAATCTGCAGCAGCAGTGTATTGTCGCGCATCAGGTAGGCGATCGCCGGGTTTGAGTTGATCACCATCTCGTAGGGCAGGCCGCTGACCCCGTGATCATAGAGCGTCTTCAGCTTTTCGTACGACTTGCCGTATGACCAGTGCGGATAATGCGACGGCATGCCGGAGTAGGCCATGTAGCCGAGCATCCCGGTGTGGTCGCAGATTTCGAACTCCTGCGGAAAGCAGTCGAGCTTGAATTCCGCGACTTTCTCGCGGATCTTGACGTCCCAATCGACCAGTTCCTGAAGCTCGTAATTCATGCGGAGTCCTCAGTCGCGCGCCACGCCATCATTCCTTCGAGCGCTCTTTGGCGAGGAAGGTTTTGAACGAAGGCCAGATATCTTCCTTGCGCTCGATCAGGACGGTCTGAAAGTTACTCGCGTCCAGCCGGCGGAACACGTTCAGCATCGAAGATTCGTAGTAACGCGAGCCCAGAGGCTTGATCTCGCCGTAACCGAACAGATTGCAGATCTCGGATAGTTCCTTGGCGGTGCGCAGCGCGGCGGGATTGTCGGAGTCGAAGTTGTCGCCGTCGGAGCAGTGGAAGGCGTAGATATTCCACAGTGACGGATGGTAGCGCTCGGCCACGATTTCGAGCGCCTTCTGGTAGCCGGACGAGATAAAGGTGCCGCCCGATTCGCCCTTGTGAAAAAATTCCTCCTCGGTCACTTCGTGGGCTTCGGTATGATGGGCGATAAAGACGATTTCGACGTTGCGGTACTTGGTCGAGATGAACTGGAACAGGAGGAAAAAGAAGCTGCGCGCCAGGTACTTCTTCATCGTGTCCATCGAGCCCGAGGTGTCCATGATACACATCACGACCGCGTTGGATTCGCGGCGCATCTCGGCTTCGATATGGCGATACTTGAGGTCGTCGTCGTGAAACGGGAAGCGGCGCTCTTCTTCCCCTTCGTTCTCCGCTGATCCGTTGCGCGAATGGCTGGCGAGCTTGCGCATGATGCGCTGCTTGGCGGTGCGCCGTTTGTCGAGGCGCACGCGAATTCCGACCTTGCGGTAGCCCTTGCGCTTGCTCGTGCGTTCGGCTTCGACCTCGCGCAGCGCGCGGCGCTCCATATGCGGCAGCTCGAGGTCCTCGAACATGATCTCGATCAGTTCCTCGAGCGTGACGTCGGTCTCGTAATAATCGACTCCGGGGCGATCGCCGGCGCGGTCGTCGCCTTTGCCGGGACCGTCCTTGGAGGATTTGCCGACCACCTGTCCTGGTTGAGAGTCGCCGTCTCCCTGGCCCGCGCCCGGCGAGTTTTCGCCGTAGATGAAACGATATTCCTTGATACCGCGGAGCGGGACTTTGATAACGCGGTCTTTATCTTTGCCGATAATCGATTCTTCGGCGATGATGTCGGCGATATTTTCGCGGATCGATTCGCGCACCTTCTGGCGATGGCGCAGGCGATCGCCGGCCGAGCGATCGGAGCGCTCGGCGTCGGAGGGGCGATACTCGCGGAAGATGGTTTCAACTGTCGGCATATGTTGGTTGACCCGCCGCAGCTTTCCGCTGCCCTGTTCGTCCAGTCCGTGCGCGCTCATCCTGACCAGGGAGAGGGCAGGGGAGAGGGTTTTCACCGGAAGCGCAATGTTGTCGAATCCGCTCGTTCACACCTTCAATGTTACTCAAGAAGTCATTGTTCCAAAAGCGCAGGGCTCGATATATGCGCGCACTGAAAACCTGATCGCGTCGAGGTTCCGCTTGAGACTGCGCGGCGTGGTGAGCGCCGTCGGTTTCGACGATCGGGCGACTTTTCCTACAACAGAAGTCGACGACAGACGTAGCGGCGGGAAATTGACGGCGGAATTTAAGACCGTCTAACCGACCGGCACGCAAATGCGTCCAGAGGCGTCCTTCGGCATCGGTTTGCGCTTTGCGCAGCGCACCATCATGGGGGCCGACGGCGTCTGAATTGTGTTTCGGATGAACGGAATGCACCCTCTCCCTCACCCTCTCCCTGGTCAGGGAGAGGGGCACAGAAAAAAGGAGTCTACTTCAATCCTTCCACAGATTATTCGCCGCGTATTTCAGCACCACGTCGACGCAGGATTCGCAGTAGCCGTTTTCCAGCAGGTTCTTCACCATCGCGCTGTACTTCTCGCTCTGCTCCTCGTCGCGCGTGCGGGCCTTGGTGATGATACGCGACATGTCGCGCACCGAGGTCATCAGCTTCTTCTCGATCGCTTCCTTGAGCGGCTCGTAGCTCTTGTAGCTGACCTTTTCGCCGCGCCGCGACGAAGCCCACAGGTAGGCGATCACTTCCTGACGAAAACCTTCGGCGGCCGAGCCGATTATCGCGATCTGTTCTTCGATCGATTTCAGGAAGCCTTCGTCGGGTGACAGCTCTTCCTTGGTGTTGCGATCGCGGACCTTGGTCTTGTTGACGTAAGCCTCGGCGTGGTCGAGGTAGTTCTGGAACAGCGATTCGGCCTGCTCCTGGTAAGAGTAGACGAAGGCGCGCGTGATCTCCTTCTCGAGCAGCTCCAAGTACTCCTTGTGGAGGACGTCCTGGAGGAATTCCAGGTACTGCTTGCGGCTGTCGTCCGGCAGATCGGATTCCTTGGTCATCGCGATCAGCGCTTCGCGCACGTTGATCGGGTTGATGCAGTTGCCGAGCACGTTGTCGGAGAGCGCGTTATCGAGCGCCTTCATGATGAAGCGGGTCGAGATTCCCGACATCCCTTCGCGCTTGGTGTCTTCCTTCAGCTCCTGCACGTCGATCTTCTTGGTGCGGCCTTTTTCGATGACTTCCTCGCCGTTGTAGAGCTTGAGCTTGGTCATCAGGTCGCATTTCGAAGTCGGCTCGAGGCGCGACAGAATCGCGAACATCGAGGCCAACTCCAGCGTGTGCGGAGCGACGTGGGCGCGGAAATCCGAATTGCGGATTATCTTCTGATAGATTTTGACCTCTTCCGACAAGCGCAGGTTGTAAGGGACTTTGACCACCACGATACGATCGAGGATCGCTTCGTTGGTATGGTCGGCCTTGAACTTCTGCCACTCCGCTTCGTTGGAGTGCGCCACGATACAGGTGTCAACGTAGACCATCCCGTGTCGGCCAGGCGCAGGAATCACCTTTTCCTGGGTCGCGGTGATCATCGCGTGCAGATACTCGGTCTCGTTCTTGAAGACTTCGATGAATTCAACCAGGCCGCGATTGCCGACGTTGAGCGCGCCGTTGAGTTCCAGCACGCGCGGATCGCCTTCGGAGTACTGATCGAGCTTGGAAATATCTTCGGAGCCGATCAGCACCGAGGTGTCCTGGTTGTTGGGATCGACCGGCGGCACCACGCCGACGCCGACGCGATTGCGCTTGGAGAAGCTGCGCGTCTCGATCGGGAATTCCTCGTAGCGCTGACCGTATTCTTCTTTCAGACGATAGCGGCACACCGGGCACAGGTCGCCTTCGATATGCACGCCGAGCATCTTCTCGAATTCCTTGCGCAGATGGCGTGGAATCAGATGCAGAGGCTCTTCGTGCATCGGGCAGCCTTCGATCGAGTAGATAAGTCCTGCCTGTTCGAGACCGCGCTGGACGCGCTCGACCAGCGAACTCTTGCCCGAGCCCACCGGTCCCATCAGGTAGAGCACCTGGCGGCTTTCCTCGCCTTTGAGCGAAGCCGAATGGAAGTAGCGCACCAGTTGCGCGATGGTGCGCTCGATACCGAAGAACTCATCGGCGAAGAAATTGTAGACCTTGATCGGCTCGTCCTTGTATAGCCGCTTGGTGCGGACATCGTCGGTGTTCTGGATGTCCCTCACCTGGGCTGCGATGATCAGATCGTAGAGCCGAGCATGAGCCAATTTCGTGATTATCGGATCCGCTTTAACTTGATCGAGATATTCAAGGAGGGTTCCGCGCCATTGCTTCGACTCGCGGGCGGCTCGATCCTCTTTAATAACCCGCTCGAAAGCGTTGCCTTCGGCCATTACTGACTCCTTGTTGTGGTTGATGGTTTGCGTGCAGGTTGGCAGGAGTGGACATCAACTCGTTAGTCCCTCACTGTAACAGGGCCCTGCCCAGTCATTCCCCCAAACCCCTGAGCGAGTATAACGGAGCGCGGCTTACTCAATCAAGTAAGTTTTTCGGTATTCGCTTGCGCGAGTAGCAGAAACTAAATTGTGGATAACTCTGCAATTTCTTCGACCGACCACAGAAGATCCGTAATGTCGACTGTGGCAAATCAAAACTAGGATCCAAGCCAACCGCGCGCGCACGGACTTGGACGCAGATTAAAAATTATCGCTTTTTGCGTCTTTTCCCGACGCGCTTTTTTCGCCCATCCGGCTTGCCCGATGTCCCGCCGTCCTTCTGGCCCTCGTCCATCCCGCGCTTTCCGATCGCGCTTATCGCTTTCAACGATTCCCCCGCGAGCTTCTGAAACGCCATCGCCAGGTTTCTGG
>DATJOQ010000394.1:0-9999 GCA_035506935.1 Binataceae bacterium (SeqCode)
GCAGAGCGATAGCTCGCGGAGAAAAATCAAGTGCAATTTGGAATGGGCGTAAACACGCACGTCAGCAACTGGGAAATCATTCGCTATCTGGAAGAGCTGGGCTACGACCGCGCCTGGGTCGGCGATTCGCAGATGCTGTGGTCGGACTGCTATGCGACGATGGCGCTGGCGGCGCATTACACCAAGAAGATCCAGATCGGCACGGGGGTTTCGATCACGGGGACGCGAATCGCGCCGGTGACCGCGCACTCGATCGCGAGCATCAATCAGATCGCGCCCGGGCGAATCTTTCTCGGGCTCGGCACCGGGCATACCGCGATGCGCGTGATGGGCCAGGATCCGATGAAAACCTCGGAGTTCCGCGAGTATCTGCGCGTGGTGCGCACGCTGCTGGACGGCGAGGCGGTCGATTACACATATCGTGGGAACACGCGCGAGATAAAATTTATCCATCGCGACCGCTACTTTATCAATCTCGACAACCACATCCCGATCTACGTCGCGGCCAACGGGCCCAAGGCGCTCGAAGCGGCGGGACAATACGCGGACGGATGGATCACGGTGGGCGGAAAGCCCGACGTGGTGAAGCCCAAGCTGGAGCAAATCAAAAAAGGCGCCGAACGCGCGGGACGCAAGCTGCCCGCCGATTTCCATACCGCGTTCATCACCACGAGCTGCATTCTCGGTCCCAAGGACAAGCTCACAGACGAGCGAGTGATCAACGAGACCGGATCGTGGGTGATGTGCGAGCTGCATTTCTTCTACGAAATCTGGAAGCAGTCGGGCGAGAAGGACGAGATCATACCGCCCTACTTCGCCAATATCTGGAGCGACTACCTGAAACACGTCAGCAATTTCAGCCTGCCCGAAAACGCGCGCCATCGGCAGATTCACGACGGCCACCTGGTCTATGTCCAGCCCGAGGAGCGCAGGTTCGTGACGCCCGAGGCAATACGCGCGAGCTGCCTGGCGGGCAGCCCCGAGGAAATTATCGCGGAGCTGCAACGGATCGAGAAGGGCGGCATCCGCGAAGTCGCGCTGTGGCCGCCGATGGATCCGGAGCGCAAGGTGCTGAGGGATTTCGCCGAGCTGGTGATGCCGGCGTTTCGCTGAGCGAAGCGACGGCATTGCCGGAGCTTGGCCGAGCGATCCCCACGAAGCGATAATCCGGTAACGCAGGAATCGCTTCGCGCAGATTCCTCGCCCCGGAAACTTCGCTCGGAATGACAAACACTGCTTGCTCGACAGTAAGCAGACGTGCGCCTTTAAAGGGCGGCCGGCTAGCTTTTCCCCTGAATCAGGTTGAAGTTGTACTGGAACTGCATCAGGAAGATGCTTTTGCCTTTGAAAACTCCGCCGGCGTAAGAACTGTACTTATCATTACTCAGTATACCGATATACTGCAAACTCACAAGATACTTATTGGTCCAAGGCGGAGTTAGTACTACACTCGGGAAGAATTCCCAGGTATTGCCGTCGGGATTGTAGATACCGACCGCGGTTGGAGCGACCGCGCCCCACCACCAACTGGTAGTCGCGTTGAATAGCAAGTTCTCTTCGTTGTGGCGCCAGCGTTCCGCGTAGCCACTATAGACCATATCCTTATTGGGACTGAGGATAGTGTAATTGTTCCATTCGAGATTGGTAGTAAGATTGCCGGTACTGCTGAGCCAGGGAGCGTTCACATTGTCCATGTCCAGCGCCACCAGGGTGTTCAGAGTGCTCGAGTAAACGACTCCGCTCGGACGGGCGATGTTTACCGTGTTGAAAGGAGTGCGGTCCTGCCATACCGCCTCGCTTCGCAGCACGAACGGCATCGATGAGAGAAAATCGCCTTGCAGGTAGATCGGGCGATTAATCGTGACACCGATATCGTTGAGATCAGGATAGCGGAACTGAAGGTTCTGCACCGATTGGGACGTGCCGGTGACGAACGGCGTGGGATTCAACTGGTGGGCGTGCCAGTAGAGAGCGGTGATTTCCGCATTCTCCACCAGCGTGTGCAAGCGAAAGCCTTCGGTCGAGTTTGCCCAAGTATCGGCGGGCAAGCGGTAACTCTGGGAAGGCGAAACGGAACCTCTGATTTGAGGGAAAGCCGCCTGCACTCCGCGCGGAGCCTGCGCGGTTATGGTGTATGGATAAGGATAAGTGTCGAAGCGCCCTCCTCCCGGCGGGAGCAAGTTGACCGCACCTGCCACATCGTACTGTCCTTGATAGCGCTGGTCGGCGTAGTCGACGCTGGTGTAGGCGGGCTGCCACGGCGTGGTCCAGATCCCTTCGATGAAATTGGCTCCGAACGGACCAAGGTGCGGCAAGTTCAGGAACGGGTGCACCATCCAGAGCGGCAGTCGCGACTGCTCGAGATTGGCGAAACCGAAATTCCAACTCAAATCCTGGGGATTAACTACATCGCCGACGCGAAACGCGATCGATTCACCCCAGGTTACGATCTGACGTCCGAGAAATAGCGTCAGAGGACCGTTGGTGGTGCTCCAGAACGCGTCGCGGAGATCGTAGCGATTATAGAAACTGGACTGGCTTTTGTCATAAGCGCCGGTGGGGCCGGCGATAGTATGTTCTTCCCACGGGTACGGCGGCTCGTATACTCCCCAGAAACGCAGAAAGAATCTATTATCGCCGTTGAGAAAATAGTTAGTATCGAGCTGCAGCAGGTTGCGTTCGACCGAGAGCGAGTTGGCGCCGTGATGTTCGCCCGCGGCGCGGCCGAAATCGGTAAGCGCCGCCGAGTTCGCCCACATCCCCGTCGTGTTCTGCAGATATCCGGAGACCGATAATCCACTGATCCATCCGGGCGAGCTTCTCACATCCAGGAGCGCAACATTACTTCCGGTGAACAGGCTTGTGCCCCATTGCGTATACCAGGGCTCTCCCGCTGCTTCGTTCTGAGCCAATGCGCGGTTCGGCTGCGCGAGAATGGCTATATAGAAGAACGTGGTCAGCGCGAGGGCGCAGATCCTGAGACACTTTCCTGAAGGATGCTTCATCGCGACCATATGCGGCAGGCTCGGTGAAGATCTCCTCGGCGAAGGTGTGGCCGGCGCCTCAGCGCACGATTTTCATCAGTCCTTCGGGGCTGGCGTAGCGAGAGACGTCAAGGTACCCGTCTTTGGCGCAGGCCGCGTTCACGCACGAGTTAAGGTTCGGCTCGACGGTGGCGTGCTTATTCCTGAAGTTTACCAGAAGCCCGGTATACGGTCCGGTGAGCAGTTCGGCTACGTCGTGCGTGGTGCCGGGGATTGGCGCCGGATATAAAAAAACGATTTGCGCTTTGTACAAGTCGCCACCCGCGCCGTAAAGATCAACCGCTCCGGCGCCGAAGTAATTTTCCTTGTCGATATATAGTACTCGCTGCGCGTAGCAATAGCCCTTGGCAAACTGAGGCAGCCGCTTCAACGAGATGACGTAAGTGTCGCGCAACTCCCATTTACCCATCGCGGGCTTGGGAAATGGAATGACGCCGCTAGCGCCGTTGTAATAGTAACGTTGATCGAGCTGGGCGGGAGTTCCGGGAGATTGGAAGGCGGCGGGATTGGCGTGTTCGAGTGCGAGAATCTTCTTCTCGCCGAGATAAGTGATTTCGAACAATTGCGGCAGGCCGGGCGGCCCGTCGTTCTGATCGTCGATGAGATAATCGCTGCCGAACACCGGGGCGCATCGCGCGGCCTGCGACAGGCGCAGCGATTTGCGCAGCGTGGGCACGTATTCGTAGAGCTCGTCGAGCGCGGTTGGATCGGCCGGAGTGAGATCGAGCACCGCGGAATATTTCCCCTGCTCGGGCGCGATCTGTTCGGTGTATCGGGCGAAATAATACGGTCCGGCGTCGGAAACGGTGCGCGGAAAATCAACGTCGCTGAGAAATGCAAGCTGCGAGAATATCGACTTGGATTCGGAGGTCTGCGTCATGTTGCCGTAACGATCGAGCGTATAGGTGTAACCGGGAGCGTGCTGAACGCGAGGTTGATACCGATAGTAGGAATTCCAGAAGATTCGCTGTCCGATAAGCGCGGGGTCACCTTGCAACGGTTTCGGAAACGGAAGTCCGGCGACGTAGCCTTTGGGAACGTAACCTCCGGTTGGCAAACGGATGAGCTGCACCTGTGCGGAATACTTCTCGGTATCTTCCAGATATTTTTTTGGTAACGGAATCGAAACAGTGGGACCGACCTCGAGCGCGAGATCCTTCGGCATCTTCCAGAAGGTCGAGCCCTCGAACAAAGTCGTCAGGCCCGCGGACATAAATGCTTTGTACTGACGCCAGTTGAGCGGGTTTATGACGGTGCCGGGCGGAATCGCGGCGGGAGCCGGGGGCGTCTGCGAGCGCGCGGCAGCCGCCATGCCGAAAATCAGCATGACGCCAACCAGCACAGGCGCCTTGTTAATCATACGGGATAGTCCTTGTTGAGGCTGCGGGTCAGGATAGCTTGGGGCGCTCCTCAAGGGGAAGTACGGACCTGATGGCGAGTTGGATTTTCAGACGAAGCCGCAATCAGGGCGCGGGACCAAGCGTTTCGGCAACGACGATCTGCTATCAGCCGATGAGCCGAGCAGGCCAACTGATTCTTTCAGGCGGGTTGCGCCCGCGCTACGGTGCGCCGGTCGATGATCCCCACATCCAACCTGCTCGGGGTGGCCTTTCCGTCCAAAGCGGTGCGCAAGCATCACTCCATCCAATCCGAGGGGATGCGCAATGCCGTTGACTCGGAGATACAACATTTCTATAACTATAGAACTATGAAGAAGAGGATGGTAATCTGCGCGCTTGGAGCTCTGGCGCAGGAGACCCGTCTCGACATCTTTCGGCTGTTGGTCCAGCGCGGTCCGGAGGGCATGGCGGCGGGAGAGATCGGCGCGCGTCTCGGACAACCTTCGCCGACGATGTCGTTTCATCTCAACCAGCTGAGGTTCGCCGGCCTGATCATCTCGCGACGCGAGAGCCGTTCGATCATCTACAGCGCCAACTACAAGGCGATGAACGAATTGCTCGGCTATCTCACGGAGAACTGTTGTGGCGGCCGGCCGGAAGTGTGCAGTCCGGTTGTTTCCGCCGGGTGCGGGACCGAGTGCGAACCGCGGCAAACGGGCGCCGCGAAGACGAAGAGTCGGAGGATATCGTTATGAAGCGGCTTCACGCTCACGTGAGGGTTGATGATTTGGCGTCGTCAGTGCGCTTTTACTCGACATTGTTTGGGGTTGAACCAGCAGTGCTCAAGTCCGACTACGCAAAGTGGATGCTCGAGGATCCTCGCGTCAATTTTGCGATCACGGCTGGATCGAGCTCGACAGGCCTCGACCACCTCGGGGTGCAGGTGGAATCAGATGAGGAGCTGGCGACGATTTCACGGCGCCTCGAGGAAGCCGGCCAGGCAATCACCAAACAGGAGAATGCCTCCTGCTGCTATGCACGCGGCGATAAGGGCTGGGTATCAGATCCGAGCGGCATCGCGTGGGAGACATTTCACACTTTCGGCGAGAGCACCGTATACGGCAACGACGTTGCACCTCGGCTGACGCCGGCAAAAGTACCGACTGAGCAATCTTGCTGCACGCCGGCTCCGTCAACCAGCAGCTCCTGTTGTTCCGCGTCGAAAGCAGAGTAGCGACTAGGTTGTGACGGAGTATCGTCTCGTGGCCAACCGTGAATACAACGTCTTGTTCCTGTGCACCGGCAATTCGGCGCGCAGTCTAATGGCCGAGTGTGCGATTAATCGCTGGGGGAGAGGGAAGTTCAAGGGCTACAGCGCGGGGAGCCATCCGAAAGGTTCGATACATCCGATGACGCTCGAACTGCTCAACGAACTCAACTACGAGACCGAGCATCTGCGCTCGAAGAGTTGGGACGAGTTCGCCACCGCGGACGGTCCGCGGTTTGATTTCGTTTTCACGGTCTGCGACCAGGCGGCGGCCGAGCAATGTCCGGTATGGCCGGGTCATTCGATAACCGCACATTGGGGAGTTGCCGATCCCGCAGCGTTTGAAGGAACCGAGGAAGAGAAGCGCCGATTCTTTCGGCGCGTGTACCGAGAGCTGGAGGAGCGCATCAAGATGTTTACGAACCTGAGTATCGACGCACTGGACAGTTCGGCACTCCAGCAGCGGGTCAAGGAAATAGGCAGGGCGCCATTCGCCGACTAGTTAGATCGATAGCTACTTCGCATCCCGTCAAAAGCAGGGAAGGAAACGATGAGTGCGACGATGTCAGCGCTGCAGAAGCCGGTAGTACGCAGACTATCGTTTTTGGATCGCTACCTCACGCTTTGGATTTTTCTCGCGATGGCGGCAGGAGTCGCTCTCGGTGCGATCTTCCCCGGAATGAAGGCAGGCTTCAATCGAATGAGCGCCGGAACCACATCGATACCGATCGCAGTCGGCCTGATCCTGATGATGTATCCACCACTTGCGAAGGTGAACTACGACGAACTCGGCGACGTCTTCCGAGACGTGAGGATCCTCGGGCTGTCGCTGATGCAGAACTGGATAATCGGACCGGTCCTGATGTTCGCGCTGGCGATTGTTTTTCTGCGCGACAGACCCGAGTACATGGTCGGGCTAATCATGATTGGTCTCGCGCGCTGCATCGCGATGGTTATCGTCTGGAACGATCTTGCCAACGGCGACGCGGACTACTGCGCCGGCCTGGTGGCGTTCAATTCGATCTTCCAGGTGCTGTTCTTTTCGGTCTACGCGTTTGTGTTCGTTACCGTCCTGCCACGATGGCTAGGGCTCGGGGGTGCAATCGTACACGTTACGATCGGCCAGATAGCCGAAAGCGTCGGTATCTATCTCGGGATTCCGTTCCTGGCAGGGATCGCGAGTTGGGCCATTCTGACTGGAGCGAAGGGCAAGGACTGGTATCGCCATCAGTTCATACCAAAGATCAGCCCACTCACCCTGACGTTCCTGCTTTTTACCATCGTCGTGATGTTTTCGATCAAGGGCGCAGCGATCGTCCGTTCGCCGCTCGACGTGGTGCGAATCGCGGTGCCGTTGCTGCTCTATTTCACGATCATGTTTGCGGTGTCGTTCGTCCTGAGCAGGCGTGTCGGAGCGAGCTATCCACAATGCGCAACGCTTTCTTTCACCGCCGCTTCCAACAACTTCGAGCTAGCGATCGCGGTTGCAGTCGCGACCTTCGGGATCGATAGCGGCGCCGCGTTTGCGGCAGTGATCGGCCCGCTCATCGAGGTTCCGGTGATGATAGGCTTGGTCGACGTCGCGCGCTGGGCGCAGCACACTTACTTCCAAACCGATACTGCGACAGCCGAATTAAGAATTGTCTGAAAAGAAACCCGCAGCAACCTGCGGATCAGACCGCTCAACAATTCCGCCAATCAAGATCGCGTTCAATTACGGAGCAACGGCCAGAACCGCGCGCATGAATTGCTTCATCGGCAGGCGCGACACCAGGACGCAACTGTAGCTTCCGTAATTGCCGATATTATTGAGGCATACGCTGTACCCTTTGTAAGTATAGAAAAAGTAATGGCGATGTTCCGCAAATACCCCAGCGGGCGGCTTGAACGCGTCGGTCGCTCTGATGACGCAGAAGATTGCGCCGGCGTTGCCGCGATATAGCGTGTAGGTAATCGGCGAGCCGTCGGCCAGAGTATCAACGCGGCCGCCGACCATTTTGTAACCGTCGGGGCCGAAATCCCACATGTACGCCGGCATCCCGTGTTCGATGTAGGCCTTCATCACGCTGGCCAACGATTCGGTCGGAACGTTGGACTGGAAACTGACCAGGGATTGGCCGTAGCCGTCGATCGCGAGATCGAAGTCGGGTATCGCGAGGGCGATCTCGCGCTGGCCGCGCAAGAACACGGCGAGAAGAATGATCGCAGCGGAAAGCGCGACCGGAAAAAAAGCGCGACCGGCGGATTGCACGTCGGTCGACCATACGTGCGTCCAGA
Organism: Binataceae bacterium (SeqCode); assembly: GCA_035506935.1. GTDB lineage: Bacteria > Desulfobacterota > Binatia > Binatales > Binataceae > DATJOQ01. The sequence goes on from DATJOQ010000394.1 coordinate 7,929, forward strand.
CGCGATCGACCAGAGTCGCGCGCCTTGCTTCAGGGCTCACGAGCTCGTCGACAAACATCGAGCGCTCGCGCCAGATGTGCGCAGGGTTGAGCCAGAAGCTTCCGGCGAGCGCGGACAATGCGACAGCGAGAGCGAGCGGGACGATCTGCCAGGTTATCAGTACCAGGGAATCGTTCAGCGGCGAGGCCAATCGAACGGCGACCAGCGCGAGTGAAAATGCGGCAGCTCCGACTAATCCGCCTGAGAGGCCTGGGCGCAACGGCACGCCACGCCGCACCAATTGAAACAGGACGACCCAGGGAACGGCGGCGAGCGAAATCATATAAAACACGAGGGACGAACCCAGATGCACGAATTGAGCTAGCGAGGCGCCGGTTTGAAGCGGCTCGGTGGCGAAGAGTGCCACGCCAAGCACAACGGCGGCCGAAGTTAGTATCAACTCCGCATAGGTTAGTTCGCGGCCGGGTATCGCGGTTCGCAGCGCAAGGTTAGCGGCCGCAATACCTACCAGGGAGAAGACGAGGATCTGGAGTGAATATTTAAAATTGTGCAGTTGGATTAGCAGATCATTACTGTCTCTGAACAGGAGAAGCAGAATGATAATGGCCAGTTCGAGCAGGAACCAAAGCGCGAGCCGAGCGCTGACCGGCAATAGCGTCCGGACGGGCTGAAAATCGGGAATCAGACGATCGATCAGGAGATCGTACTGAGTAGTAGGTGTTGTTTGCCTTTCGTCCATACGACGACTACTGAGAGACCACTTTTTTCAAAAGCTCATAGGCACGATGCACACGTACTTTCAGGCTGCCGACGGAGTCGCCGGTTTTTTCCGAGACCTCGGCGAGTGACAGCCCCTCGATCTTGGTTAATCGGAGGGCTTGCAGTTGAGATGGAGAGAGACGACCGAGGGCGCGGCGAAGATCGACACCGACGGCGGCCTCGCCTTCCGAGGGGCTATCGGGCAAATCGTCGATCGGTTTTTGGCGGCTGACGCGGGCCCAGTGGCGCTGGTTGTGATCCGCGCATACGTTGTGGGCGATCGCGAACAGCCAGGGCTCGAGCGGCCGGGTGGGCTGAAAGGTGTGGCGCGACTGATAGACGGCGAGGAGGATTTCCTGGCATACGTCCTCGACCTCGTTTGGTTCGCGAATGCGGCGGGTGACAAACCTGTTGATCAGCGGCCCGACATCGTTGAACAGAGTATGAAAGGCGTCGCGGTCGCCCTGCTGAGCGCGCTCCATGAGCTCAGACCAGAGCCGGCTCTTTTCGCCCCGATTGGTTGCTGCGGTCATCCGTACCAAGCGCGTACTGTTCGTCCGGCCCTTCGAGGCAATACACGATGAGTGCCTGATTCCAAATACAACAGCTTCAGTATATTGCGTAAGATCGTTTCGCGGTGCGATAGCCGATTAGCTCGACGAACAGACCGCGACTCCCTGCGTTAATTCTCCCGAAAAGGCTGAATGTTACAGGTCAATGCAGGGAAAAACGCGCGCGATTCCACAGGAATCGCGCGCGTGTCATTTGAGCAGCGCCGGTCGCAGCGTGTTGTGCTAGCGGAACGCCGGCATGATCATATCGGCGAAGTCGCGGAAGCCGGCGTGCGCATAATCGGCACCGGGCATGATGTTGACTTCCTTGATGCCGTTCTTTTGGAGAGTTCGCACCTGCTCGATGATTTCCTCGGGCGTGCCGACGATGGTGCTCGCTTTGATCGTCTCAGGGGTAATGAAGCGGCGCTCCTCGGGCAGGACATAGGTCGCGTGGCCGTCGTGAATCTGACGGAAGCGCGCGTTCTCAGGCAGGGAGAAGTTTTTCACGCGCTTGAGATAGTCGTCCCACAGGTTGGCGAAGTGCGGCGGAATCATCTCGTCTTTCTCGCCCAGCTTCTTCCAGATTTCGTAGAAGAAGTGCAACTCGCAGGTGACCCACGGGCCAACTTCGTTCATCACGCGCTCGCTGTTCAGCTTCTCGCCGGGGCGCAGCACGGAAGTGACGGTGAAGAGCACGGTGTGAAAATCGGCGGGCAGCTTGCGATGAGCGGCTTGCGCGCCGGCCTTGATCTGATCGA
>DATJOQ010000395.1:0-3405 GCA_035506935.1 Binataceae bacterium (SeqCode)
TGCCGCGCTTTACGATTCGCCCGAGTCGGCGGTTGCGCTCGCCAGAATCGCTGCCAAAAGGCTCGACGAACTGGCGCGCATTGATTCTGCGCTGGGCGAGATTCGGGACACTCTCAAACCTGCGGAAATTGCGTTGTCCGAAGCTGCCTACGCATTGCGAGATTACCTCGGACGACTGGAGGCGAATCCCGCTCGCCTCGAAGAAGTTGAAACGCGTCTGGCCGCCCTCGACAAAGCGAAGCGCAAATACGGCGCCTCCATCGAAGAGATGCTCGGCTATTTCGATCAAGTCACGCGTAACATCGACGCCGTGGAGCACGCGGGCGAGAGGATGGAGCAGTTGCGCGCCGCGCGGAGCAAATTGCAAGAAGAATACGAAGCGTCGGCCTCCAAACTCACTGCTCGGCGTACCGATGCCGCGGTAAAACTTGCGAAACGCGTCGAAACGGAACTGGACGCGTTGGCGATGGAGCGGGCGGTCTTTGAGATTGCGGTGCGCCCCGCCGATGTGTCCGCATCCGGCAAGGATGCCGTCGAATTTCTGGTGTCACCCAATCTCGGCGAAGCGCCCAAGCCCATCGAAAAGATCGCATCGGGTGGAGAGATTTCGCGGATCGCACTCGCGCTCAAGACCTGCGTGTCGGCTCCCGCGCGCGGTAACGGCGCCATGCGGACACTGGTGTTCGATGAAGTGGATGCCGGTATTGGCGGCGGAGTAGCCGAGGGCGTGGGCCGCCGGCTTAAGAAGCTCTCGGCAACTAACCAGGTATTGTGCGTGACGCACCTGGCGCAGATCGCGTGCTTCGCCGATCATCATTACGTCGTCGAAAAGCATGAACAAAAAGGCCGCACCGTGACCAGCATCGAAGAACTAGACGACGCCGCGCGCACGCGCGAAATCGGCCGCATGCTCTCGGGCCAGAAAGTCACTCCCGAGGCCCTGAAGCACGCTGAGCGCCTCATCGCCATGAGCTGCAAGTAGTACTACACGTTTTCCGGAATCACGAACGGCTCTCGATAATGCCGCTTGAGGTAGCTGTTGGCTTCGTCGTCGTTCACGAAGCGCTCTTTTTTCGGATCAAAGTGCAGCTTGCGGCCTGTGCGATAGCTGATGTTCGCCATGTGCACCAGCGCGGCTGACAGGTGCCCGTCTTCGATATCGCACGTCAGATCCTTGTGATTGCGGCTGTGGACGGCTTTCAGGAAATTTCCGATGTGCGGCGTGGTAGCCCACTCTTCCGCTTCGACATGCTTTACTTCTTGCGCGACCTTGCGGTTCTCACCTCGATAGATTTGAAACCCATCGAGATCGAGCGACATCCATCCGTCGCTCCCATAGAACAGGTTCCCGACGCAGCCGTTGTTGTCGGCGGCATAGTTCACATTTCCTTCGCCGCCCGTGAGCAACCCTCGGACTTCGAAAACCAGCTCGCAATCGTCGTATTTGAACGTCGCCAGTTGCGTGTTCGGCGTCTCCTGGTCATCGTTGTAAGCGTACTTGCCGCCGTCCGACACCACAACTTCCGGCAACGTGCTCTTGTTCAACCCCCAGCGGCAGATGTCCATCTCGTGCACGCCCTGGTTGCCGATGTCGCCGTTTCCCGTATCCCAAAACCAGTGCCAGTTGTAGTGAAAACGATTTGGATTGAATGGCCGCATCGGCGCCGGCCCAAGCCAGACGTTGTAATCGACACCCGCCGGCACCGGACCATCCGCCTGGTGACCGATCGACGGCCGCCGTTTGTAGCACAGCCCCTTCGCCAGATACACTTTGCCGATCACGCCGTCCCGCAGCATCTGCATCGCCTGGATCTTGTGCTGCGTGGTGCGGCTCTGCATGCCCACTTGCACCATGCGGTTGTATTTGCGCGCCGCCTCCACCATCTTGCGGCCTTCCCAAATCTCGTGGCTCGCCGGTTTCTCCACATAGACATCTTTGCCTGCTTGGCACGCCCACACCGTCGCCAGCGCGTGCCAGTGGTTGCATGTGGCGATCGACACGGCGTCGATATCTTTGTCTTCGAGCAGCTTGCGAATATCCTGGTAGGTCTTCTGCGGCTTGTAACCGGCGGTTTTCTCGGTGAATGTGACTGCGCGCTCGATCTGCGCCTGGTCGATGTCGCACACCGCGGCGATCCGCGCCTGCGGCAGCGCAGCGTAGCTCGTGATGTGGTCGCGTCCGCGGCCGCGCAAACCGATCACGGCGATGTTAATGCGATCGTTCGCGCCCAGCGCTCTCATGCCCGAGGCCATAGCGATAGCTGATGTCTGAATGAAATCTCTGCGATTCATGTTGTGTTTGTCCGTTAATCTGCCGCTACCGATTCCGAGCGGCTGCGAAAATCGTGAAGGAACTCGACGAAGCGCGTGGCATAACGGTCGAGATTTTCCATCGAGCCGCCGCCTAACAGCGGTGAACACATTTCGTACGCGACACTACCCCTAAACCCGCCCGTGCGCAGCGCGCCCAGAAACGTACGGTAGTCGATAAATCCTTCGTCAATGGGAACCGCCTGAACGTACGGCGTGAGCGGCGTGTAGTTTACGACGGCGGAATCGTAATGGTACCGCGGCCGCTTCTGATACTGCGCGATGGTGGTGTGCGCCGTGACGGGCGCCAGCTTGCGCGCCGCGGCCGCAATGTCCTCGCCGTGCAGTGCCGGCGCCCACGCGTCGAACAGGGCTTTGCAATTCGGCTCGCCCACGGCTTGAATCAGATCGTATTGGCTCTCATAACCCACCGCGATATCGTGATGGTTTTGCACCCCGATGGTCACGCCGAAATCGCTCGCGCGCTTGGCGCACTCTTTGAGAGCGCCCACTACCAGCTTCCACTGCGCGGTGTAGCTCGCCGCCGGGTTCTCGTATGCGGTAAAGATTCTGACCAGCGATCCGCCAAGATCGTGCGTTAACCGCGCCAGCTCGCTGATGTAGTGAACCTGGATCTCGCGCTGCGGCACTTCGCCGTGCTCTATGTCCCCGCTGAAATTGTTGTAACCCGCGATGCACAGATCGCGCAGATGGCGTTTTTCGAGATGCTGGCGCAATTGCGTCCGTTCTTTCGGACCATAATCGAGCAGCGAAAGGTGCGGCCGCTTGGCCATCAGCATCACGCCGCCGTAACCCAATTCCGCGGCCTTATCGATGAAATCGTCGAGCGATAGATGTGCCTGTCCCCAGGAACCCGAATAACTCACGGAATGTAATAGTGCCGAAAAGCTCACGAGAAACTCCCTCAGACAATGTACTCTCCGGGCCGCGCGCGATCAACTTGGCGGCATCACCATGTAGAATGAATGGCGCTATGCGCGTCTTCGTTTTCCTTGCGGTGATTGGCTACGCGATGGCGCAGACCAGCGCCACGTACCAACTCAAGGCGACGCCGAAGACGGTGGTGTGGGGTTA
>DATJOQ010000396.1:0-13543 GCA_035506935.1 Binataceae bacterium (SeqCode)
CGTCGGCGCATCCGCCGCTGGTCGCGATCGAAGACTTAACCCCCGTTTACGCCGAAGGCGCGCGCGCGCTCGATCGCGTGAACCTTCAGCTCACGGGGGGTGAGTTTCTCGCCATCATCGGCCAGAACGGCTCGGGCAAGACCACGCTCGCCAAACATATCGTCGGGCTGCTCAGGCCGAGCGCCGGCCGTATCCTGCTCGGCGGACGCAACCGTGAGCAGCTTGGCACCGCAGATACGGCGCGCGAGGTCGGCTACGTATTTCAAAATCCGGATAATCAGATCTTCGCTGCAACCGTCGAAGAAGAAGTCGCGTTCGGTCCGCGCAATTTCGGACTCGCACCTGACGAAATCGAACGCCGATGCGACCGCGTGCTGCGCGCGGTCGGGCTCGAGCAAGCGCGGCAGCGCGACCCCTTTCTGCTCGGCAAGGGCGAGCGCCAGCGCCTGGCGGTCGCCGCGGTGTTGGTACTCGAGCCGCGCCTGCTGATCCTCGACGAGCCGACCACCGGCCTCGACTATCGCGAACAGCGCCGGATGATGGAGCTGGTGCGCGAACTTCATCGCGGCGGCACCGCGATCGTGATAATCACGCACACGCCGTGGCTGGTCGCCGAATATGCGCAACGCGCGGTCATGATGCGCGCCGGAAGGAAAATCTTCGACGGCCCGGTGCGCGAGCTGTTCGCCGACGACAATTTGCTCGCGGGCTCGTCGTTTCGAGCGCCCGAAGTAACTCAGTTGGGACGCCGCTTCGGCGTAACTGCGCTTTCGGTCGAAGAGCTGGCATTTTGGCTCGAAGGCGGACGCTGATGCCGATCTATCTCTACCTCGATCGCGCGACCGCGATTCATCGGATCCATCCAACGGTGAAAGTGTTCGCGATCTTCGCGGTGTTTTGGTCGGTCTACTGGGTCGACCATCCGCTCGCGCTTTTGCCGATCGGATTGCTGCTACTCGCGGCGGCGCAATTCACCCATTCGTGGCCGAACTTCTATCGCCTGCGATGGCTGTTCATCATGGTGGTGTTCTTCACCACTTTGGCCTGGATGGTGTTCTATCGCGTCGGCAAGCCGATTTTCGTCTTCTGGCCCTTCTACGTGAGTCGCGCGTCGTTGACGTTTGGGCTGGGACGCGGACTCAAGTTGGCGGAGCTGCTGGCGACCTCGGTGCTGTTCCTGTCGACCACCAAGGTCGAGGAGTTTACTATCGGCCTCTCCAGCCTGGGAGTTCCTTATCGTGCGGGCTTCGCGATCACCCTCGCCTTCCGGTTGGTGCCCTTGTTTATCGATTCGGCTTTGACGGTGGTTCAAGCGCAGAAGCTCCGCGGCCTGGATTTCGATCGCGGCGGACCGTTCGAGCGGATCAAGCGCTACGTTCCGATCATGATACCGGTCTTCATGGGCGCACTGCGCAAGGCGAACAACATGGCGATGGCCTTGGAGGCGCGCGGATTCGGCAAGAATTCGCGGCCGACCAGCTTCGTCGCGTATCCGGTCAAAGCCTCCGACGTCTGTTCGTTCGCGCTAATGAGCGCACTGGGCGCGGCCTATTTCTTCGTCTACTATTTAGGTTATGGAGCGATCAGTCCGCGATAAGGGATTGCGTCTTTGGATAGCATGAGTACCAGCGAGCGCGCTGAGATGTTTCGCGACCGCCGCAAGCGATTTTGCGACGCGCTCGCCGGCAGTGTCGCGGTCCTTGCGAGCGCGCCGGTTTCGGTGCGCTCCAACGACGTCGATTACGTCTATCGTCAGGACAGCGACTTCTATTACCTGACTGGTTTCGCCGAGCCCGAATCGGTTGCGGTGTTCGCGCCTGGCCACAAGGACGGCGAGTATGTGCTGTTCGTGCGACCGCGCGATAAGGAGCGCGAGACCTGGACCGGGCGGCGTGCGGGGATCGAGGGCGCCCTCACTGACTACGGCGCCGATAAGGCCTACGCGGTGGAGGAGCTCGACCGCGTGCTGCCGCGCTATCTCGAAGCCTACGAGCGCGTCTACTACCATCTGGGCGCCAACGAGAAAATGAACTCGCGCATGATCGATTTAATGCGCAGGTACCAGGCGATCGGGCCGCGCGTCGACGTCGCGCCCAGCGCGTTGCTCGATCCCCGCGATATCATCCACGAGATGCGCCTGTTCAAACAGCCCGCCGAGTTGGACCTGATGCGCCGGGCGGCCGCGATCAGCTCGCAGGCACATGCGCGCGCGATGAGCGAGGCGCGCGGCGGCATGATGGAATGGGCGATCGAGGCGGCGGTCGATTACACCTTTCGCTCGCAAGGAGCGGCCGGACCGGCATACCCGTCGATCGTTGCGTCGGGACCGAACGCAACTATCCTGCACTACGTAACCAACGATCGCGCGCTCCAGCAGGGCGAATTGATGATGATCGACGCCGGCTGCGAATATGACTACTACGCTTCCGACATCAGCCGCACCTTTCCGATCGCCGCGCGTTTCAACTCCGTTCAGCGCGAGCTTTATCAGATCGTGCTCGAATCGCAGTTAAAAGCGATCGACTCGGTCAAGCCCGGCGTGCGCGTGGATCAGGTGCATGAAACCGCTCTGCGCGTGCTGGTTGACGGGATGCGCGCGATGAAGCTGCTGCAGGGATCGACCGATGAAATAGTCGCGGCGCGGACCTATCATCGATTTTACATGCATCGCACCAGCCATTGGCTCGGGATGGACGTGCATGACGTCGGCCGCTACCGCAAGGGCGGCGAGTCGCGGCCGCTCGAACCCGGCATGGTGCTGACGGTCGAGCCGGGACTTTATATCAGCGCGGACGACGAGAGCGCGCCGAAGGAGATGCGCGGTATCGGGATTCGAATCGAGGATGACGTCCTGGTAACAGCCGAGGGCCACGAGGTTCTTACGGCCGCCGCCCCGAAGCAGATCACCGATATCGAAGCGCTGACGGCGGCGTGATGTAACGTCGCGACAAACAATTCTTGGAGGGCCATTCGCATGCAATCCTCCGCCAGCAAATCTGAAGTGCGGCACAAGGATCTGATTCGAGAGGAGTTCACGCGCCAGGCCGACGAGTACGCTCGGGCGCAGGTGATTCGCGACGAGGCTCATATCGAGCAGTTCGTACGCATGATCAATCCTGCGGCCGATGCGCGCGTGCTCGAGGTCGCGACCGGGCCGGGATATATCGCTATGGCCCTCGCGCGCGTGGCGCGTGAGGTCGTTGGAGTTGATCTGACCGAAGCGCCACTTCAGATCGCCGAGCGCAATCGGTCGGAGCGGAGTCTCGACAACGTCAGCTTTCGCGTCGCCGATGCGGAAAACCTTTCATTTGCTGACGGCGAGTTCGACGTCGTGGTATGCCGCTTCGCCGTGCATCATTTCGAGAACCCGCGCTCGGTGCTCGGTGAGATGGCGCGGGTGTGCCGCGCCGGTGGAATGCTTGCGGTCGAAGATATGGTCGCAAGCGAGCATCTCGCGCGCGCCGAATATCACAACCGCTTCGAGCGGCTTCGCGACACCTCACACACGCGCGCATTGCCGATGAGCGAGTTGCTGCGGACGCTCGCGGATTGCGGCTTCGAGATCGAGCGTTTCGAGTCACTGGGTTTGAAGAACCCGGTCGAGCGATGGCTGAGCGCTTCGCACACGCCGCCGGACCGCGCTGAAGAAGTGCGCGCAATGATCGAGCGCGACGTCGCGGAAGACTTGAGCGGCGTGCGCTCAGCACGCGCCGACGGCGAGTTGTTCTTCACCCATCACGCGGCGATCGTGGTCGCGCGCAAGCTCAAGCCGCGCGCCTGACGTTTTCCGAGCTTGTCCTCCCGAGCAAAAGCTTCGGAGCGAGAAATCCTGGATGTCGTTGGAAAACCGAAACTGCCGCTACAGATGCGCGACCACGCGGAGGCGAACGTAATCCAGAACCCATTTGCCGGTGCTATCGCGAAGTTTCGGCGCCAGCCGCTGCGCGATCTCATGCTTGACCGCGTCGCGCTCCGTCGCAGGCACAGCGTTTAGAAAGATCCCGCAGAAAGTGTCGAGCCAATCCGTGATTTCGCCCGGGAGCGGCGTGGGGCGCGGAATCAGTTCGATGCTGTCCGGCGTGAAACCATTGGCCGCCAATAAGTTTCGATATTCGTCGGGCGACGGGTAGTACCACGGCGAAAGCGCGCGCGCGTCGACACCGCGGCGGCTTAGCGTTTGCGACAGCGCTTCGAATACCGCCGCGACGTTGCCCGCGCCGCCGAACTCCGTAACCAATCGGCCGTTTGCCTTGAGCGCGCGCCGAATACCCTTCAACACCGCGTCGGCCTTCGGCATCCAATGCATCGCGGCGTTCGACAGCACCGCGTCGAATTCGCGGTCGAACTCGAGAGCCTGCCCGTTCATCACGCGCGCGTCGAGTCCGCGCGCACGCGCTGCCGCAACCATTTCAGGACTCGAATCGACGCCAACGACCGTCACTCCGTATGCGAGAAGCTTCTCGGTCAGGGCGCCGTCGCCACATCCGAGGTCGAGGATGCGCTCGCCCGCCCTCGGCGCGAGCAAAGCGAGCAGCGGCTCTCCGAGCTCGGCGACAAAACGTGCATTGGTGGCGTATCGATCGGGATTCCAGGTTTGCGTCATCGTTGCTACGACGCTTTCTTGGATTTGGCCTTGACGCGTTCGTTGAACTTGGCTTTATCGATCACGCCGCGCGTGTGCGTGCCCGAGCCGATCTCGTCGTTCTCGTCGAAGGCGCGCACCTTGAACTCGAGCTTCTTTCCTTCGTGCTTCAACAATTCGGCTTCGCAGCGCACGCGATGGCCCGGCGGCGTCGCGGCCAGATGCTGGATGCTGAAGGCGATTCCTGCCGAGGTCTCGCCCGCATCGAGAAACGGGCGCATCGCATCCATCGCTGCGAATTCCATCGCGACGATCATTTCCTTGCTTGCGAGCACCGGCAACAAAATGGGATCGGCTGGATTGCTCGCATTGGCGAGATGTTCATCTGCAACCGTGAAATTGAAGGAGCCCTTGGTTCCCGCTGGCACGTTGCGCATCACTGCCTCACTTCGGCGCGTCTAGCGCCGCAATCCCATCGCGTCGAGCTTTTTCACGATCCACTCAACTCGATCGTTGCCCCAAAACGGTTCGCCGTCGACGATGAACATCGGGACGCCGAATATCTTGTCCTGCTCCGCTTCTTCGCGCGCGCGTGCGAAAGCCGACGGCCCTTCGCTGGCGGCGTAGCGGCGGAAATCGGCGGAATCGAGCCCGACCTCCGTCATAACCGCCTCCAGCGCGCGCGAATCCTCGATATTCAGCTCGCGCCTGAAGAAACGCTCGAACACGCGATCCGAATACGGCCGGAATTTTCCGTGATCATCGGCGTAGAGACCGCTTATCAGTGAGAGGCGCGAGTCGAAGATTTTCTGCGGACCGCGAATGACCATGCCGCGCGAGTTGGCGTAGCGGCGCGCATCAAGGTACAGGTATCGCACCCGATTCCACTGACGCTCGGGCCTTTGTTCGAGGTCGCCGCCGAAAGCCGCGCGGATATCGATCTCAAACGGAAGGAAACGCAAGCGCACGCGGTAGTTCTTCTCGAGCGCGTACGCCGGTTCCATCGCCAGGTAGGTAAACGGACTCTTGTAGTCGTAATAAAATTTGATCTCGACATCCTGGTTCATCGCCCACCTCAATACGGTTGATACGGTACGTGAGCTGCCTGCGCCATCAGTGCTCTGCTAGCAAATAGCGCAAGATCGTGCGGACGCCAAAACCGACCGCACCGGCGGGTGCGAGCGCCGACCCTTGCTTGGCGAAAGAAACGCCCGCGAGATCGAGATGAACCCACGACGAGCAGTTCACGAACTCCTTGAGAAAGAGTCCGCACATGATCGTGCCCGCGTTGCCGCTGGTGCCGATATTGCGCAAGTCGGCGACCGAGCTGCGCAACTCGTCCGCGTACTCAGCGACCAGCGGTAATTCCCACAGGGGCTCGCCCGCCGCGCGCGCCGCTTGGCGTATCCGATCGATCAGCAGCGGATCGTTACCCATAATCGCAGCGACGCGGGTGCCGAGCGCGGCTCTGACCGCCGCGGTCAACGTGCCCGCGTCGATTACCGCGCGCGGCTTCGCTTCGCAGGCGTACGCCAGCGCGTCGGCGAGAATCAGGCGGCCTTCAGCGTCGGTGTTCATCACCTCGATGGTTTTGCCGAGCCGCGAACGCAACACGTCGCCGGGCTTGATCGCGGCCGGGCCGACCATATTCTCCGTGCACGGCAAGTAGGCGCGAACCTCGACCGCCGGATTGAACCATCGAAGCTCGCTCATCACCGCGAGCATGATTGCGGCGCCGGTCATGTCGCGCTTCTGCTCCTCCATCGAGGCCGCCGGCTTGAGGTTCAGTCCGCCCGAATCGAAAGTGATGCCCTTGCCGACCAGCGCGACGTGACCGTCGCTCGCGCCCACCGGCCGATAGCGCATCACGATAAAGCGGGGCTCGCGCGGGCTGGCCTTGGCGACGCCGAGCAGCGCGCCCATCTTGAGTTCCTCGATTCCGGCACGATCGTAGACTTCGCATTCGAGGGTATCGCGGCGCGCGATATCGAAGGCGGTGCGCGCGAGGAATTCCGGCGTCGCTTCATCGGCCGGCAGATTGATCAGGTCGCGCGCGAAGTTGGTCGCCACTGCCATCCGCCGCCCCGCTTCGATCGCGCGCTCGGCGGCGGAATCATCATCGCCGTTTGCGATCGTAAGCTCGTTCAGAGCGATTTCATCGTTGCTGCTTTTAAAGCGGCCGAAGCGATAGGCCGCCAGGGCCGCGCCTTCGGCCAGGGCCTGAAGCTTCGAATTCGCATCGACGCCTTCGTCGAGCAGGATCGCCGCCGAGCGGCCACGAATCGTGCGTGCGCCCGCAACCGTAGCCGCGGCCAACAGCCTGAACACGTCGTGGTCGGGCTTGGCGCCCAATCCGTAGAGCAGCACGTTGCGCGCAGGATTGGCCCCGTAGCTGGGCAACATGACCTGTGAGTTCGCGCGCCCGTCGAAGCCGCGCCGCTCGAGTTCGCGCCTGACGGCGCCATCGGTGAGTTTGTCGAGGCGCTCGAGGGGCCTGCAGGTGATGCCGTCGGGACGCACGCCGAGCGTGAGCAGATCGAGTTCGAGGTCCTCCGTGGACCCATGCTTTAATTGGAGTTCCATCTTAGTTTCGCGGACCGTGTCCGGCGCCGAAGCATCTATCTCGGTATGCTGCGTCCGATTTTATTCGGCGTTGCGCGAGAGATAATCGAGAATCGTCTTATACTGTTGCGGAGTCAGCGGCGGGAGCCCGCTCTTGCGGATTCTTTCGTCCATCGATTTCATCATCGCATCCCACATCGCCGGCGTCAGCGAACCAGGACTGTAGGCCTTATGGCAACTGCCGCATCGCTCGGCGTAAAGTTTTGCGTCCGGGCTGCCTTCTTCGGGCAGTTTCGACTGGCACGCGGCCAGTATCGGCAACAGCAACGCGAGGCTAAGCGAGATCGCTATCTTCATTCATGCTGTCCGCCGCTAGTCGCCGTTATCGGATGCCTGCGGTAAAATTTGCTCCATCCTTATCGAGGAATATTTCAGCAGATCGGCGACCGTGTGCCGCTTGTATTCCTTCTCGTAATAGATGTTGCGGATACCGGTATTGATCAGCACTTTCAGGCAGTGGATGCAGGGCGTATGGGTGACATAAATGTCAGCGTCGCGAATCGCGGCGCCGTTCTTGGCCGCCTGTGTGATCGCGTTCATCTCGGCGTGAATCGTACGATAGCAATTCTGCTCGATCTCTCCGTCGGGCGTACGCGATTCATAGATCAGGCATCCCGCGTCGAGGCAGTGCGGCAATCCGGCCGGTGATCCGTTGTAGCCGGTCGCCAGGATATTACGGTCGCGCACGATCACCGCGCCGACCTTCGCGCGCAGACAGGTCGACCGTTCCGCGACCTGGCGCGTAATCGTCATGAAATATTGATCCCAGCTCGGACGCTTCACCTGCCCGTCGACCGATCGTAATGGCGAATCAGTCGCCTCGTCTTGTGCCCCATCCTGCGCGACCTCAGATGGCCAACCGAAGCGGTGCCCGATGGCGAATCGGCTGCGGATGGCTCACATCGTACGTGCCCCCTTTGGGGGCCGATTGACTGGGCGGAGTAAACGATAGCGGCACCGGGATGAAGGTGACAATGAAGAGTGCAATCGTGAGCCATGCCGCCAGCCGCCGCGGCTTTTCAAGCGGCGTATCGGCATCAACGGTTGACGGATGACCGACGCCGAGTATCAGCAGCAGTACGAACCACAGCAGCCATCCGCTCCAGAACGCCCACCCGATCAGGTACGGCACCACCACCATCAGCAGGCAGACCACGATGAACGAGCGCGAGATGGTCCGATGGCGGCGGCCGAACAGCGCGTATACGACGTGCCCGCCGTCGAGTTGTCCCACCGGTAGCAAGTTGAGCGCGGTGACGAACAGGCCAATCCATCCGGCGAAGGCAATCGGATGCAGATTAACCGTCACGCTGTTGGGGTCGAGACCGAGGATCAAACGCGACAATCCCCAAAACAGGATTGAGTTGCCGAGCTCGAGCCCGCCCGCACCTTTGTCGAGCGGAGCGATCTCCGAAAGCTTGAGACCGATAATCACGGCCGGGACCGCCAGCAGCATACCGGCCCACGGACCGGCGGCGCCGACGTCGAACATCACCCGCCGCGAGCGCGGCGGCGTTTTCATGCGAATGAAGGCGCCGAAAGTGCCGATTATGAAAACCGACGGGTAAGGCGCCGGGATGAAATACGGCAGGCTCGAATCGACCCGATTACGTCGCGCGGTAATGTAATGGCCGAGCTCGTGGAACAAAAGGATCGCCATCAGCGGCACGGAAAACGTCAATCCCTGCGCCAGCCCCACGATACTAGTGAGCGGACGCTCGACTCCCGCCATGTAAGCGCCGGCCATCGTTGTGGTCAGCAGCGTGAGCAGGAACAGCGCGATATTCAGGGTCGGAACCGCGCGCGTGCGAGCCACTTCCGCGGTTGGCGGCGGTGGCGGACTGTAGCGCGGGAATTCGGTGAGGACAGGAGCCGAGGGGATCTCCCCACCAACTATTTCGGGAGACGAAGTCTTTTCTTCGTTCATCGCTTGATTTGCACCGTCACGATGGCGCCCGCGCCTGCGGCCAGTCTTTCAGCCGCACAGCCGTCGCGCACCGCAATCTCGAGCATGTGAAAGCTGCCGAACAGGGCCAGTGGAGTACCCTCAGGGGCGTCGCCGTACGTATCGCACAGTTTTATCGGCGAGCCTCCATCGATAGTAACGAAAAGGATATCCCTTGGAAAGCTGGCCAGAGAACGGTCGAATGTTTCGCGGTCGATATTGCTAATCAGGTTGCCGAAGCCGTCGACGTAAAGGATCGTGCCGCGAAGCTCGTCGCGACTTTGCTCGACCGCAGCTAGTCCGACTCGATCAATCGAATCGAGCGCGGGACCAAGCGCCTTGAATGGCGCGCCAAGCCACAGATGAGCGGCGGCCGGAGCAAAGACGTCGCGCCCATGAAAGGTCAAGCTCACTTCCGGCAGCCGAAATCGCGGCGCGCGCAGCTCCACCGCGCGGCGATAGCCGGCCTGCTCGGCCGCGAGCCACAAGACGCCATTGTCGGGTCCGACGAATCTCGCGCCCGACGAAGTTTCGATCGCGATCGGGCGGCGCGATGTTCCCACGCCGGGATCGACCACCGCGACAAAAATCGTTCGTTTGGGAAAGTACCGCCAGCTCTCGCGCAAAAGCAGCGCCCCTGCCGTCACAGATTGCGCCGGGACGCCGTGTGTGATGTCGATCACTCGCGCGGCGGGCGCGATCGACGCGATCACACCATGCAGCACTCCGGCGTAATGGTCGCGATATCCGAAGTCGGTGAGCAGCGCGATCGGAGCGTCGGTCCGGCGGGAACGATTCGGCATCGCGAATTTGCCCCACCCTTCAGCGGCGGCCAAGCTCTTCGCGAATCGCGGCGGCGAGCAGCGGGAACATTATTTCGTGATGCCCGGTGAGCGCGATTCCCACGCCGCCGCCCGCCGAGGGCCGCTCGATCACGTTAACCCGCGGACGGTACTGACGGATAAAGTCCATGTCGGCGGTGGTAATCTGCTCGACCTTGCGGCCGAGATTGCGCGCGAGGTTCAAGGCTTTGACGAATACCTCGGGCATCAGCACGGCCGATCCGAGGTTCAGCGCCACGCCGCGCGACATCTCGCCAACCACAGCCGTGAGTTTATGAAAATCCGCCAGCGTGGCTTTGCCGATCGCGCCGCCGTCTGCGCTCGGATGCATGTGGATAATATCGGTGCCAAGCGCGACGTGAACCGTCGCGGGCGCACCGACATCGGCCGCCGTGGCCAGAATGCTGTTGTCGCGAAACTTAAAGTTGGCCTTTAAGATCTCGCGCCCCACGATTTCGCCCAGGCCGCGCTCCTCGTCCGCGGCAACTTTCGCGGCGCCGTTTAGAAACGCGCCGGTCTCCTCGACCATCCCGAACGCGCCATCAGCCAGTCCTGCTCCGACGTCCTCGGACGTGCGGCCGGCAAAGGCCAGTTCGAAATCATGGATGATAGCGGCGCCGTTCATCGCCACCGCGTTCAGGATTCCATCACGCAGCATCTGGCAGACGATCGGACCCAGGCCACACTTTATCGGATGGGCACCCATCATCAGCAGCACCGGGCGCCGGCTGCGATTGGCGCGCGCGATCGCCCGCACGAGATAGCGAAGGTCGCGCGCGGCCAGGATATCGGGCAGCGAATCGAGGAACTGGCCGACCGTGGCGCCGGATTTAAGCGGTTTGGCGAATTCCCGGTGCCCCACCAGGCGCGACAACTTGCCCAGCTTGCGGGTGCGTGCGCTGGCGGGATCGATCGGGCGGAATCTCACTGCATCGCATAGTAGGCGAAAAGGTCGCCACGGTCGAGTTCGCGCGGGCCACTACATCAGTCCGATCAGACTGGTGAAGATGTAGATCAAGGTGATGAGGCCGAAGGCTGCGCCGGGCAGTTCGCTGACCCACAGATTGCGCGCGACATGAATCGAAGCCTCGTGGTCGAGTCCGGTTGATGCGCTGGAATGCGCGGCCGGCTGCATTACCCGGTTCACCAGACACATGGTTTGCTTTTCCACGGCTGACCTCCTTGGTTTCAGGAATCCTTCTGTGCTACGCTGCATCCGCGTGACATACATACAGAATGCATGTAACATACATACAGAATGAATGTCAAGACACATACAGACAGTACGTATCGAAGGCGCAGCAAGGCTGAGCAGTCCGAAATCACGCGCGAGGCGATCATCAAGGCCGCGCGCAAGCTGTTCGCGGCGCGTGGATACGCCAACACCAACACCGAAGACCTGGTGAAGAAGGTCGGACTGACGCGCGGCGCGCTATACCATCATTTCGGCGACAAGGAAGGTTTGTTCCGTGCGGTGGTGGAAGATGTGCGGCGTGAAATCAGCAACCAGATCGTCGCAACGATCGACCAGGGAGACGAACCGTGGGACCATCTGCGCCGCGGATGCGAGGCGTTTTTGCGCGCTTGCCTGGCCCGCGACGTTCAGCGAATTTTCGTTCTCGACTGCCCTTCGGTGCTGGGCTGGGAGTCGGAAAAGGACGACGAATGCACGCAACTGTTGCGCAGCGGGCTCGAGGAAGCGGTTGCTGCGGGCGTGATCCAGCCGCTGCCAACCGAAGCGCTCACATTTTTGGTGTTGGGCGCGCTGGTCCAGGCCTCGATGGCGATAGCGCGGGCCAAAGATCAACCCAAGGCGCTGCGCGAGACCATCAAGACCGTCACCTCGATGCTCGAAGGGTTGCGCGTCAAGCATTCACAAGCATCCGAATGATCGATCGCACAAGCCGGAGCGCTGGGAGGAATAGTTGCGAACGATCGTGAGCAGCGATTGTTTGCCTGATGTGCAAACGGCCGCGCCAGATGACGCGGCCGCTTCGCTGTTAGGTTGTTATCAAGCCGCGACTTATCGCCGCGGCCTGGATCTTCTACTGCAACCAGCCTTCAAAGGCGCATCCGATGACGCCGGCGTTATCTTCCGAAGTGTTGTTCAAGATGAATGGAGCGGTGTCGCAGGCACCGATCAACTCCTGACCCTGCTGAGCGGACGCGAAATCAAAGGCCATGTAGCTCGCAACGTCACAGATCTCATCGCTGCTGGTCACGAACCACAGGTAGCCCGTGCTGCTCTGGCAATTCTCGCCCAGCGTATAACCGCCGCCTTCGATTTCCGACAGCGTCTCCAAAGGCGGCAGGTCAGCGAATGTGCTGTTGCAGCGGCAGGTTCCGCCGGTCACAGCTCCCGCACCGTTGACGCAGATCGTGCAGTCTCCCACGGCTGAGAAATCTGGCGGAAGCTCTATAACCTGGTCAGGTGTGGCGTTTGACTGAATAGCCTGTTTTATCAGGAAGTCGCTCGTCCAGAAGCGCACGTCATAGCATCCGCTGATTTGGCCAGCGAAGCACTTGTCCGCCCTACCGGTCAAAGTTGCGACGTATCCGGCCTGAGGAACCAATCCGCTGCTCGCGAACTCCTCGCCGTCAGTGTTGAACAAAACGGTCTTTCCGCCCAAGACGACGGAGATGTCCAGCTCGATAGCGTTAACCCCGGCGGTGCCGTTCGTAATTCCGCAGATGCCGTCGGAGCTGTTGGTCTCGAGCAGCATCGTTCCTTCACCGTCACTTTCGAGAAAGACTCCACCACCTTCGATAAAGTCTTCAAAGATCCCTGAATCAATGCCGCCGATGTTGCAGTTGAGAATTCCACCCGGAAGCACGACACCGGAACGGCATTGGGTTGCGGGGTCGAGTTGGACGGTGAAATAGCCCACCCCGGAAACTGTCGCGAATAAGGGATCCCAGAAAAAGAATGAGTAATTACCGTTAAAATCGCATTTCTTCGGTGCCGGCTTGGCGAAGCTGGTGGAGGCCAAAACGCAGGCCCCAACTATCAGGATCAAAGACAATAATGACCTAAATCTGCCCATTGTGATGACGCCTCCTAGCTGATCGCGTTTAATGTGCCGCGGGATGCTTCATACATCTCGGCCGAGCGCAGGATGCTCGTTTTGCGCTAATTAGTCAAGCACTCTGCTGATATAGGCTTATACAACCGAAGCGCCACCAACAGCATCGGACTCGCTAATTCATTGGCTCGGAAACACAAAGCGCGGGCCGTTAATCACGTGCCCGCGCCTCATCCTTGAGAGAAAATTGTAATGTCTACTGCAGCCAGCCTTCGAAGGCGCAGCCCATCAAGCCTGCGTTTATCTCGGAGGTGTTATTCAAGATGAACTCGTCGGTATCGCAGGCACCAATGATTTCCTGGCCCTGCTCTGCCACCGCGAAATCGAGAGCCATGTAGTTCGCGACGCCACAGATCTCATCGCTGCTGGTCGAAAACCACAGATAGCCGGTGCTGCTCTGGCAATTCTCACCCAGCGTGTAGCCGCCTCCCTCGATTTCCGAGAGTGTTTCGATCTCTGGTAAGAGTTC
>DATJOQ010000397.1:0-8992 GCA_035506935.1 Binataceae bacterium (SeqCode)
CTGAAAAACGCCGCTTTAGCTTGCAAGCGAACTTATGAACGAGGGGAGATTCGATGGCTGCAAATGAACAACCCAAGATGAAAGCCAGCCTTGGCTTGACCGGAGTGACGGTCAACGCCATGGCGCTAATCGCACCGGGCGCCTTCCTCTGGATCACCTTCGTCATCCAGGCGGGTTACGTCTTCCCGTCGGGGATGGCGATGTGGGCGGGAATTTTTGTCGCCTTGATGCTTGCGTATGCGACAGCGCTGTCGTACGCGGAACTCGCGAAACTGTATCCGGGTGCAGGAAGCTCGTATCTATTTGCCGAGCAAGCGTTTCTCGGCAAGACCCACGCGTATCGTTTTTCCCGAATCGCCAAGTTCGTGCTGGGATGGTCCTCTCATCTTTATTACTGGATCTATCCCGCCGTGATGGTGGCGACGATGGGCGTCATGGTGGGCTACATCCTGGGCTCGATCGCGCCGTCGTTCATGAATGCGGCGATTCCGGGCCCGGTGTTCATGGCGCTGATCGCGATCATTTTCTCGTACGTGGTCGCATATATCGCTTTCCGCGGCGTGACGGGCTCGACAATGGTCAACGTCGTAATAAATATCATTCAGATCATCGCGCTGCTGTTTTTCTCGGCGCTGGCGATCGCTTACCGCGTTTCGCATCCGGCAGGTTCCTCGGGCTTTGCGCTTGACGCGTCGGGCAACGTGGTCCCGCACGTAATCAATTACGTATTCACCGGCGACAATCCGTCGCATCCGAGTGCGCTTTCGGTCATCCTGCCGCATCGCTTCGACTGGGTGATGTTGCAGGCAACGATCGCGATCCTGCTGTTGGTGGGATTTGAATCGGTGACTGCACTGGGCGAAGAAGCCATCAATCCCAAGAAGGACATCCCGCGGGGCGTGTTGCTCTCGCTCACGATTCAGGGATTGTTCTGCTACATGATCGAATACTTCGCCGCCAACTACTTCATGAGCGACGCCTACAGCCTGGCGGCAGCGAAGGGTTCCGCCGCGCCAATCGGCGACATGATGATGATCGTCGGCAACGCGCTGCTCGGCGGACACGGGCAGGCGTTCATGCTGATCGAGGCGGTCACAGTGTTCCTGGCTTTGATCGGCACGACGTTGAGTTGCATTAACACCGGCGCGCGAGTCACCTACGCGATGGGCCGCGACGAGGAGGTGCCGGAACATTTCGGCATGCTGCACGGCGAGAATCTGACGCCTCATCGCGCGATCTGGGTGCTGGCGACGATCTCCGCGCTGATCGGCGCTTATGCCGCGCTCTACTTCTTCGCCGGCGGTTCCGCTCCGGACGACAAAACGATCGCCGGCTTGCCGCACAATCTGTGGTACGCGATCGGGATGAGCTCGAACGCCGGGCTGGCGAGCCTGCCCAATGGCCTGCTGCTGGTGACGCTGATTTCCAACTTTGGCACCTTCACGCTCTACGGCCTGACCAACATAGTCTGCATGGTCGCCTTCTACGAGCATCACGAATTCCACGGCTTCAAGCACATGGTGGTGCCGATTTTCGGCGCGCTCGCCAACTTCGCTTGCATGGCGTTCTACATAATCGGCCCCTTGGAAGGTCTGGGCAGCGCAAAGGAGCCGCTCATCGCAGTGCTATTGTCGGTGGTGTGGGGCGGATACGGCGCGTGGTACTTCGTGCGTAGCTCGAAGCGGCGCGGGAAGGAAACCATGGTGCTGGCTAAAAACGTCTGAACCGTTGTAGATGGTCCCAACCAGGGGCAAACCGCGATTGCGCGGTTTGCCCCTAACCTTTGATTGCAACTTGAACGAACAGCAAATTGGCCAATCGGCAGCCGCCTTATCAGAGTCATTCCGCATGGCAGAGCCGAGTGAACCCTCCGCGTCGGAGTTTGAGTTCGAGCTGGCTCTGCTTTCCGATATCGGTAATGGCCGCAGCAATAACGAGGATTGCCACGGCAAATGGGTGGAAAGCTCGACCGACGCGGTGTTCATCGTGGCCGACGGCGTTGGCGGCTATGAGGGTGGCGAGATCGCGAGCAGCATGGCGGTCGAGACGGTGCTGCAGGCGTATCGCGAAAGTCCTATCGAATGGGGAGCGGCTAAGCGACTCCATCGCGCCGTTCAGCGGGCCAATATCGAAATTTACAACCGTGCGGTCACGGTTCCCGAGTTGCGCCGGATGGCAACCACGCTGACCGCGGCGGCAATAAATCGCGGAACTTTAAATGTATCGCATGTCGGGGATTGCCGGCTCTACCTTCTTCGCGGCAGGCAGGTACAGCAACTGACCCGGGACCACACTGCGATCGGGGAGAGGGTGCGGATGGGGCTGATAAGCGCCAAGCAGGCCCGCAACCATCCCGACCGTTCGGCGCTGAACCGATGCCTGGGGCACGAGCTGATCGTTTCGGTGGACCGGATCTCGATGACGCTGCAGCAAGGCGATCGACTCGTACTATGCAGCGATGGCCTTTACAGTGTAATAGAGGATCATGAGCTGGATACCCTTACTCGTGAACTCGACGCCGAAGCCGCCAGCCGCCGGCTTATCGAAGAAGGCGTGGCCCGCGGCACGATCGACAATCTAACCGTTGCATTCTTCAGGATGAATGGCGACACGCCGTTCGCATCGACTCCCAGTGGTTGGCGCTCACGCCTGCGCAAGATGTTTGGGCGCGGCGATTAGCCGATTCCTTGGCCCGCGGACGGCGATTTCCGCGGCCCGTTCCCCCGAAATTTAGGAACTAAGTGGCACGCGAGGTAAGCGTCGGCGAACGCCTCGATCAGTTCGACGTAACCGAATTGATCGCGCGCAGCGGTATGGCCTCGATCTTCAAGGCCATCGATCTTAAGAACGGCAACACCACGGTCGCCCTGAAAGTCCCCTACATGCAGTTCGAGAGCGACGTGGTTTTTTACGAGCGCTTTCGCCGCGAGGAGCAGATCGGCCAGCGCCTCGACCATCCGAACATCATCAAGGTGCTGAAACCGGCGCGCAAAAGCCGGATGTACCTGGCGATGGAGTACTTCGAGGGTACCTCGCTGCGGGCCCTGATGCGCGACAAGCAGCCATTCGAGCCGGCGCGCGCGTTGAACTTCGCCCGGCAAATCTGCGACGCGCTGGTCTACATGCATGCGCAGGGCGTAGTGCATCGCGATCTCAAGCCCGAAAACATCCTGGTCGGAAGCAACGAACAGATCAAAATCATGGACTTTGGCATCGCGCTCGACGAATCCGCGCGCCGTCTCACCTGGGCCGGTTTGTCGACCACGGTTGGCACTCCGGACTACATGGCGCCCGAGCAGGTCGGCGGCCGACGTGGCGACGCTCGTACCGACGTCTATGCGCTGGGCACGATTCTCTACGAGATGCTGACCGGGAACCTGCCGTACTCGGGAGCCAACGTGTACGCCACGATGAAGGCCAAGGCTTCAGAAGATCCGCCGCGGCTGACCGAGTTCGTGCCGGACATCGACCTCGGGCTCGAAGAGATCGTGCTGCACGCTATCGAACGGGTCCCGCGCAATCGCTACGACAGCGCGGCCGAGCTGCTGGAGGATCTGAAGGATCCCTCGCGCGTGACGCATACCGGACGGGCCGCGCGTCTGCAGCCGCCCAACCTGCGCGCGCGGCGCCTGTGGCGATCGCTGGTGACGGGAGCTTTCTTCCTGTCGCTGCTCGCGATCTTCATTCTCGTGATGTGGCTGGCTAATCGCTTTCCCGCCGCGCCCCCAAGCGGCAGTACGCAATCTCACGGCACGAAGTAGGGGAACGATAAACTCGCCCTGTCGCTCAAACCTGCACGCCGGTAAGCGAATGGGCAGTGGCAGACTCGATTCGCACGCGCACGGTATTTCCGGCGCCCACGCCGTCGCACGCTGGAAATACCACGGTCTTGAATTGCGGCGCCTTGCCGGCGAGCATGCCCTGGCCGCGACGCGCCGCTCCTTCGACCAGCACCGGATATTCAGCACCGATTGCGGCGCGATTACGCTCAAGCGAGATCGCCTCCTGGAGCGCGATCGCGGCGGTCAACCGGCGCGACTTCTCTTCCTCGCTGACGGTATCTCCGAGCTTGTACGCGCGCGTGTTCTGGCGCAGCGAATATTTGAAGGTGAAGGCTGAATCGTAGCCGACCTGCTTCATCAACTCGACCGTCGCTTCAAAATCCGAATCTTCCTCGCCGTGGAAGCCGACGATGATATCGGTCGACAGCGCGAGCCCCGGTATCGCGCTTCGTAGCCGCGCGACGAGATCGAGATATTCGCTTGCGGTGTACCCACGATCCATCGCGGCCAGCACGCGATCGGAGCCGGATTGCACCGGCAGATGAAGATAGGGCTGGACCTTCGGCTCGGTCGCCATCGCCTCGATCACCGAGTCGCTCATGTCGCTTGGATGGGGCGAAGTAAATCGAATGCGCTCGAGGCCGTCGATCGCCGCGACCATCCGCAGCAACCTGCCGAAATCAACTTCGCCGTCGCGATAGGCGTTGACAGTTTGCCCGAGCAGCACCACTTCCCTGGTTCCATGCTCGGCCAAATCGGCGATCTCGCGGATCAAAACCGCGGCAGGCACGCTGCGTTCGCGCCCGCGCACGTAAGGCACGACGCAGAAGGCACAAAACTTGTCGCATCCGCGCATCGCGGTGACGTAAGCACGCACGCCGCCCTCGCGATACGACGCAACGCCGGCGTAAGTCTCGCTGCGATCCAGCCTGAGGTCGATCGCGGGATCGAAGCGCGCGCCGCGGATTAGTTCCGGCAGCCGGCGATAAGTATCCGGACCGGCGACCAGATCGAGATACGGCGCCTGCTCGATCAGCTGCGCGCGATTGTGCTGCGCCATACATCCGAGCAGGCCGAGCCGCACCTCGGGACGCCGGCGCTTGAACTGCGCCAACATACTCAATCGTCCGAGCACGCGCTCTTCAGCGTGGTCACGGATGGCGCAGGTGTTGAGCAGGATGACGTCGGCAAGCTCGGGAGATTCGGCCTTTGCGTAGCCTGCAGCGCGCAGCACCCCGCTCACCAACTCGGAGTCGGCGATATTCATCTGGCATCCGTAGGTCTCGAGATAAACCGTCGGGCTTACGCCATCCGATGCTGCCACAACAGGCGTCATAACCAGGAAATCTTAGGCGACCAATTTCACCGATACAATGCGCACCGCGCGGTTGCTCGTCGTGCCCCGGATGGTTATCTTCTGGCCATAATCGGGGCTATATGAATCAGGGCAGGAAACCGTCGTTCGAGCGCTTGGAGGCTTCGCTGTTGGCCTGTCCGAAGTGCAAGCGCGCGGTGCCGGTGCGCAAGCGCTTGCTGTTAATACTTCCCGAGGGCGACAAATATGAGTACGTCTGCCCACAATGTTCCAGCACTTGCGGCACAACCGTCGAAGCGACGAACGAACGTCGCACCCTGAATTAAGCTAAATGAGTTTCGAGCGGCGCCGAGCTCAAGGCCGCGCCGGAGGCGATAGTTTCGCCTCGGCGCGACCGTGTCGATTTTGTAAAAGCCTCAGTCGGAGTCGCGGCTCAACCCATGGTCGAGAAGGACAGCGGCTCGACCTCGTAAATCACGCGTACGTCACCGGGCTTGTTCCACGGATACTTGTCCTGGCCGAGATATTTTTTCGCCAGCGTATCGATATGATCTCCGCCACCTTCCTCGCTGACCCGCGTAACCTTCCCACGGATCTGGATGTAACGATACGGATTGCCGGGATCCATGATAGAGAGCGCTACCCTTGAATTCGCCCTCATATTGCGGTCCTTGGTTCTGCCGCGCGCGGAGTTCAAGCGGATGATGCCGCCTTTCATGTCGAACCATACCGGCGTGTTTTGCGGCGAGCCGTCAGGCATCACGGTGGCAAGATTCGCAAAGGCCTTCTTTTGATCGGCCATCAGGTCCATGAACTTTTGTGGAATAGCAGCCATTGTTTGATAACCTCCTGGCGGTAGCCAAGCCGTTGATTTTGTCCTGCGCGATTTGAATCTGACGTGGGTTTATTGTGCCTTAAAACCCGATTCATCCCAAGCGCTCAAGCTGAAATTGACGGAACCGAGCAGGCGGGCAAAATAGGAATCATAACGAATAAATGCTATTTTTGTGCGCTTTTAACGTGCGAGAATTGACTCGCCGAAAATCATGAGTTATAGCGAGGACAGACCTAAGCACCTGGTCTAACCTGTCGCGATTGCGTTTCATTACAAGGAGCTGTCGAGGATGGCGCTGTTCAACAAAGAAGCGGAAAAAAACCCCAAGCCTCAGCCGACCAAGCCTCAGGTCACACCATTGCAAGCGGTTACGCCTCCTGGCGCATCCCATGACGAGCTGCTGCCTCGTGCGGCGACCCCGAGCGCCCCGATGACCGCCGCCTCCGACGGTCGCGCTTATCTCGACAAGGGCTGCAAGATCAGTGGCAAGTTGTTTTTCGAAGGCCCGGTCAAGATTGACGGCCAGGTTGACGGCCAGATAGACGCCAATGACAGCGTCTTTATCGGCGATAGCGCCGTGGTCACGGCCCAGATTAAGGCCGCTTCGGTCGCCGTTGCCGGTAAGGTGAGTGGCGATATCATTGCCACCAAGCGGGTGGAAATCCGCCCTTCAGCCAAGGTGCTGGGTAATCTCACCACCCCGGTGCTGGTGGTCCACGAAGGGGCGGTGTTCGAAGGCCATTGCGCGATGCAGGCTGAGCACTCCCGAGAGGAGCATAAAATTACTCTTTTCCCCAAAGAGGAGCAGCGTATCGCGAACTCGGGAGGGCAAAAGCCGGCCTGAGGCCGAACTAGACTCCCCTTCTTAACCGCCTTTCTGCTCGGAAATGTTGCTTTTTATCGTTCCCGCACGGGAGACGCACTGACATGCTCAAGATTCCGCCAGACTGGGGAACGTTCTGCGCGCTGATTGTTTCTTTCCTAGTTTTTTGGTTTATTTTCAAGCGGCTTTTGTTCGACCCTTTCCTTAAGTTGCTGGCGGAGCGTGAGCTTAAGCTAAAAACCCTGAGCGAACGCACCGAGCAATTGATCCACGAAGGAAAAGCCGCCGATGACGAACGCTCGCGCCAATTAAGTGTGCTCCGACGTGAGCTGGTCGCCGAGCGCGAACTCGAACGGCGCA
Source organism: Binataceae bacterium (SeqCode) (assembly GCA_035506935.1). Classification (GTDB taxonomy): domain Bacteria; phylum Desulfobacterota; class Binatia; order Binatales; family Binataceae; genus DATJOQ01. Next base: position 7,116 of record DATJOQ010000397.1, read on the forward strand.
GGGTCGAAGAAGATCTCAGTCGAATGATGGAGGAAGTTCGTTTGGCAGCCAAACATTCGGTGGAGCAGGTCCGAGCCGAGATCGAGCGCGAGTTGCGCGCCGCTGAAGAGCAGCTCGGGACCCTGGGTGAAAATCTGGCGACAGAACTGGCCGAACGCGTCCTGGGGCGCTCGCTCAAGAGCGGAGGCCCGCAAGTCCATTCGCTCAACTAGATGAAGTTTAAAGCGGCGATCGCTGCGATTTTGACGCTCGGGCTGTGCCCGGCCTTGGCGTTTGCTGCCGAAGCGGGCGAGGGCCAAGGCTCGTGGCTGAGGCTGCTTTTTTTCACGATCAATTTTAGCGCTTTCGTTTTTATCGTGGTTTTTTATGCCGGTCCCTTCGTCAAGCGATTCTTCCACGATCGTGCCAGTTCAATCCGCGAGACTCTGACTCGCCTGGAGAATGAGGAGCATCGCGCTGAGGAGGCCGCCCAGCAGGCGGCTGCGCGCCAGGCCAGACTGGATTCTGATAAGACCGCGCTGGCCGAGGAGATGCGTGCCGAGACCGCGCGCGAGATCGACCGTCTGCGCAACGGCGCGCAGGCCAATGCCGCACGCATCAAGCGCGACGCCGAGCTCACAGCAGCCGCAATTGCCGAAGGCGCAAAGCGGCAAATGCGCGCGCACCTGGCAGAGGTCGCAACCAAATTGGCACGCAAGCTTTTGGTCGAGAACCTCGAATCCTCTGATCAGGGCCGCCTGGTGGAAGATTTTATGCAGCGGCTCCATCGCGAGGAAGCTAAGCCTTGAGTTCGGCGCGAGTCGCAAAGCGGTACGCGCGAGCGCTGCTCGAATTAGCCGCGGAACAAGGTCATCTGGAAGATTGGGGCGCGGAGCTCGAACGCCTGGCGCGAATCGTCGCCTCGCCGGAGCTGGCCCGCGCGCTGACCTCGCCCGAACTGCAGCAGGCTCAGCGGGTGGAGGCGATGACCAAAATCGCCGAGCGCCTCGAGCTTAGCTTCCCGCTGCGTTCGTTCGCGGCGGTATTGGCCCGTCATGGGCGAATCGACGCTGCCGAAGCGATCTCCGAAGCATACCAGTCGTTGCTCGATGAGCGGCTCGGCCGCGCTCGCGGACAGCTCAGCTTCGCCAGCCAGCCGAGCGACGACGAGGTCGCTCGGGTGGTCGCCGGCCTAGAAGGATTGGTTGGCAAAAAGGTGCTTGTCACGGTAAAGGTCAATCCCAGCCTGCTCGGCGGCGTGGTCGCCGAGATCGGGGGTAAGATTTACGATGCGAGCCTCGAAACCAGACTTCAAGAAGCACAGCGCCGACTGAGCGAATAGGCAGTCGGGGGAACAGCCTATGGCAGAAATCAGACCGTCTGAAATCAGCGACATCCTGCGCGAAGAGATCAAGGGCTTCGAGGCCCACGTCGACGTGCGTGAAACCGGCCGCGTACTGTCCTGCGGCGATGGAATCGCGCGCATCTACGGCTTGCAGAACGCCGCCGCCGGCGAGTTGCTCGAGTTTCCTCATTCCATCTTTGGGATGGTGCTGAACCTGGAAGAAGACAACGTCGGCGCCGCCCTGTTCGGCGAGCCCAGCGTGATTCGCGAGGGCGACGAGGTAAAGCGCACCGGACGTATCGTCGAAGTGCCGGTCGGCGATGCCCTGCTCGGGCGCGTGGTCAATTCGCTGGGCCAGCCGATCGACGACAAGGGACCGATCAAAGCGAGCGAAAAGCGCCGAGTTGAAATCAAGGCGCCGGGTATCATCTTTCGTCAGCCGGTGAAGGAACCGCTGCAGACCGGAATCAAGGCGATCGACTCGATGATTCCGATCGGGCGCGGCCAGCGCGAGCTGATAATCGGCGACCGTCAGACTGGTAAGAGCGCGATC
>DATJOQ010000398.1:0-4199 GCA_035506935.1 Binataceae bacterium (SeqCode)
TTGAGCGCGAGGGGCGTAGCGGGTAGTGCGGTAGGTTGGACCAGAATTGGCTACGGATGTTCACCTGCGATCAGAGCGCTACAATTCAACATTACCATTGCAACAGGACGAGTTCGCCACAGAAACCCGGTCCCATGGCGAGCAGCATGCCGTACTCTCCCTGCTTAGCAATTTTGGAATCCAGCAGATCACCAGCGACGAACAGCGCCGACGCGGAAGACAGGTTGCCGATCGCGGCAAGCGATTTCCATGAGCGCGCCAGCGCTTCCCGCGGTAACTCGAGCGACCCTTCGATCGCCTGCAAAATTTTGGGACCGCCCGGATGACTGATCCAATGACGGATATCGCCGCGCGAGAGGTTTTGCTCGGCCAGGAACGAATCGACCGCGGGGCGCAGGTTCTCGTAAATCAGCTCCGGAACGCGGACCGAAAGCACGATACGGAAACCGCTGTCCGCCAACCGCCATCCCATCATTTCTTCGGTATCCGAAAAAAAGATCGAGCGCGACGTCAGGATACGCGGGGCGGGAGTGCTGTCGGTACGTGCTCCGCCGGTCAGAATCGCGGCGGCAGCACCGTCGGCGAAAAGACCCGACGCGATAATGTTTGCTACCGATCTATCTTCAAGCTGCAGCGTCAGCGAACAGAGCTCGACCGCGATCAGCATCGCGGTGTGCGCCGGAAAGGCGCGGAGGTAATCGGCTGCTCGGGCGATTCCCGCGGCGCCGCCGACACAACCCAATCCGAAGATCGGGGTGCGTTTTATATCCGCACGCATCGACAGACGATTGATCACTTTTGCGTCGACGCTTGGAGAAGCGATTCCGGTAACGGTGGTGATGAACAGGTGATCGATTGCATCAGGCGTGTAATCCGCCTGGCGCAGTGCCGCCTGAGCGGCTTCAGCCGCGAGATCGGTCGCGCGTGCGATCCATTTGTCGTTGAGCTTGGAGAAAGAATCGAGCGCGCGATAATCCTCCATCGGAAGCGCCAGGTGGCGTCCTTCCACCCCCACCGAGCGATGGATGCGATCGAATAGCGCGGAGCTTTCGCCGCGGCCGCGCCATTCATTCCAAAGCGCCGCCGAAAGCACGCTCTGCGGATAATAGTTCGGCGGCAGAGCGCGGCCTATTGCTCGCAATGCAGGAGGATGAGCGTCAGAGTTGTTTCCGTTTAATGTCGTCACGAAGTCACCAGTTGGATCTGCCAGACGAATGGAATAGCTGAGAACGGTGTCGCTGGAAGCGAGGCGCGTGGTCGATCCGAACAGGCATCACCCAACTGACTGATAGCGTTCGCTCGAGCAAATATCTTGCCGTCGCAGCGCGAGATCGAATAGCGAGCAATGGTCATTGGTTTGCCAGCTTACGCTAAGCGGGCTCTTTAGCGCTACACAAGATCCGCACAGGACTGTCCGAAATTTCGGACAGCATCGGGTCGAATGCGCCAGGGGCTGTGGAGACCGCGGGGACTATAGTGGGTTTTTGCGGACGGGTTCAATAACGCGGAGACGGCTACTTGCGAGACCGGGCGGACTTAGCGGCCGGGCCACCAGGCGATTGGCGGCAGATCCGCCAGCGACGTTAATCCCGGCGGCGCCGACACGACGTAGGGTATCGCGTTCACCGCGCGCGCCGCGGTAGCCGCGTAGACGCCGCGCGCCGAACTCAACTCGCCTTTGATCATCGCCTCGACGCCGGGAACGCCCTCGATGATCACCCTGGTTCCGGGCTCGACGCCGTCGACGGCTGGATCAGGATGCACGATGCCGATCAGTTCGAGTCTGATCTCCGGACCGCTCGAGCATTGCGCGGTCGCCACGTGGCGAAATCCGCACACCAGTCCCGCGTCGATGGTCACCGAGGGAGCGCTGCGCTTAGTTGACGTCACCATCGAAAGCTTCTGCTGCTCGAGTTTTTCGGCGACGCCGCCCATCGCGTAGGCGATCATGTCGATTGATTGTGAAATCTCTTCGTGCAGTCCGAGCGTTCCCTCCGCGACCTGGCGCTGGAACTCTTGCGCGGTCAGGCCGAAGCCGTAGTGCCGCATAACTTCCGGCCCCCACGGAGAAAAATCGGTTACGCGGATACTTGTGATCTTCGCGATACTCTGGCACGCGCCGCTCATCACGATTGGAATCAGGTCCTGCAGGAAACCCGGATTGAGCCCCGTGCCGGTAACGGTGGCGCCGCCCGCGCGCGCGGCCTGATCGAGCCGCTCGGCCAGTTCGCGATGGCGTTGCGCGACGAAACTGATACCGGAAATCGCGATCACGTTGATTCCGGCGCTGAGGAAACCGACCACATCGTTGGTGATAGCCGCAGGATCGTAGCGCGTCGCATGAACCATCACGTCGGCGATTCCGGGACGGCACAGTTTCTCGGGCTTCTCGATCTTCACGCCGAGCGGTTCGATTCCCGCTATTTCTCCCGCGTCACGTCCGAGCTTCGCGGGGTCATTGTCGGCCGCACCCACCAGTTCAATGCCCTTAGCGTGCGCCAGACGAATTATCTCGTTGCCCGCGGCTCCCAGCCCGAATTGAATCATCCGCAATGGTTGGCTGCTCGAACTCAACGGAAATCTCCTGTTTGTCGAAGATCGTTTTTGTTCATCGCTTAGTGATCGTTCCAAGGCAGAGAAGGCATCTGTAACGCTATCGATGACGTCAACGTAGATAACACACGACGTTGCCTCGGCGAAATTGCATTTTTTTTCACAACGCGACCGGGCTCACGAAAGCTTCTGCCTATTGATTAGTCAATGAGAAAACGAGCGAAGCGATAAATGCGTTGAAGACACGCTATGAAACGCTGTAGCTATCATCTCGGACTATAGTCACTGATAACAAAATCGTTCCTGATGTTGGTAGCGACTGTTATTCTGAAAATGAGAAAGACGACGGAAGTCGTCTGCCGATAGTTACGGGGAGACACTGATTGAGCTGGCCGCCTGCCTTTCGGTCTGATCCGTCGGCAACCTTTGCATATTGGCGCGCTGCGCTGCAGCGAAGCCCGTCGTTCTCCCCGCGTTTGGATGTAGGTCACTAACGCGCGGTTAACGCTCGATTGAAAGGACGACGGCAATGAAGATCTATCTAGTATCTCACGCGTCGGTACTGTTTGAGAGCAACAATAGCGTGATTTGGACCGATCCGTGGCTCTCGGGCAAGGCGTTCAACAATTCCTGGGCGCTGCTGCCGGAGGCAAGCTTCGACCCGGCGATGCTCGAGAAGATAAATTACGTGTGGATCTCCCACGAGCATCCGGATCACTTTCACATCCCGACCCTGCGTTCACTTCCCGCGGCGTTCAAGGAGCGCGTCACCGTTCTCTACCAGAGCCTGAACTCGGAAAAGATGATCGCGGCGTTCAAGCAGCTCGGCTTCAAGAATGTTCGCATACTGCCCCATCGCGAGCCTCAGCAACTCGATGACGGTACGGTCGTGTACTCTTATTATGTCGGCGTGATGGACTCCTGCCTGGCGGTGAAGAGCGGGAGCACGACGGCGCTCAACGCCAACGACGCGCAAATTAAGACCGGCGATTGCGCGCTGATCCGGCGCGACATCGGCAAAGTCGACACGCTGCTGACCCAATTTTCGATCGCCTTCTACAGCGGATTGCCCGATCACGATGAGCGCCTGCGCCGAATGGCGCACGGGATTCTGCAGCGGATTTCAGGTAATCATCGCGACTTAGGCGTGGCGCAGACCGTCCCGTTCGCAAGCTTCATCTACTACTGCTCGGAAGAGAACCGATACATCAATTCGTACCACAACACCCCGCGGATGGTTTACGACTATTTTCAACAGCGAAATCAGCCGGTGATGGTGCTCTATCCTGGCGACGTGTTCGACGACCTCTCACCCTACGATTCGAGCGAGGCGCTGAAACGATACGACCAGCTTTACGCGAGTTCGGAGCGGCTGGTTTACGATCCGCCTGCGCGAGTGGAGTTTCCGGAGGTGGCGCAGAACTTCACGAAACTGTGTAAAGCACTGCACGAGCGCTACCCTACAGCTTTGTTGAAGCTTCTGCGGCCGCTGGTGGTCAGGATTCCTGATTTGCAAAAGACCGTGCTGCTATCGATCGGTCGCCGATCGATTGTCGAAACTGACCACAGCGCGGTCGCCGACTTGACCGTCGGCTCGCAGGCGCTGCATTTCGCTTTTGCCACTCCTTATGGCTTCCAGACGCTTG
>DATJOQ010000399.1:0-4062 GCA_035506935.1 Binataceae bacterium (SeqCode)
CAGCCGAGGATTGTTACGCCGCCACGCAATGGGTTGCCGATAACGCCGCTTCGATCGGCGGCGATCCGGCACAAATCGCGATCGGTGGCGACAGCGCTGGAGGTAATCTCACCGCGGTGGTCGCGCTGATGGCGCGCGAGAACGGCAAGCCGAAGCTCAAGTTTCAGTTGCTGGTATACCCGGTGACCGACGCTTCAATGGACAGCAAGTCGATGAAGGAATGCGGAGACGGCTACTTCCTAACCGCCGAAATGATGGTGTGGTTCTGGAAGCAGTACGTGCGCGACAGCGGCGACCGGGTTCATCCGTATGCCTCGCCGATGCGGGCGCAAAACCTGCGCGGTTTGCCGCCGGCGATGGTAATCACGGCGGAGTTCGATCCGCTGCGTGACGAAGGCGAAGCTTACGGAGCAAAACTCAAGGAAGCGGGCGTGCCGGTGACGGTGCTTCGTTACGACGGCACGATCCATGGATTCTTCCTGATGTCCCCGGTGATCGATCAGGGCAAAAAGGCAGTGGCTGAGGCGGTCGCCGCGTTGCGGACAGCCTTCGGCAAATGAGATTGGGCGCGGCGGCAGCGAAGCTGCCGGCGCGCCCACGGATGTAAACGTGGAGGAGGCGGGCGTCGCCCGCCTCCTCCACGTGTGTTTTGGTGGCCGGGGCCGCGACTGCGCCCCAAGGGCGCATCGCAGCCCCGGCGCCATCACCAACGCTCGTATTGCACTGCGCGACGCTCGTAGCCTGCGCTGCGCAACAAGTCGCGCAATTCGAACACCATCTTGCCGACGCCGCAGACGTAAAACTGGCGCTTGCGATCGTCGTCGCCAGCGACATAGCGGCGATTGACCTGGTCGAGGAGGAAAGCGCCCGCGGCGCTGGATTCTGCGTTGGAACCGAGCAGGGCGGGTTCGAAGCTGAAGCGCGGATCGTTTGCGGCAGCGACCTCGAACTCGGAACGATAGAGCAAACCGTCCGCGATCTGTGCGGCGTGATGGAGCCGAACGGGCGGATGTTCTCGATCTGCAAGCGCGCGGCGAATCATCGGGCGAATCGGCGCGATCGCGGTGGTGTCTGCGATAAAGATCGTCTCGAGTTCAGGTGAGCGATCGAGTGTGAACCTGCCGAAGGGGCCGGTGAAGCTGACGCTGTCGCCGACATGTAGTCCGAACAGATAGTGCGAGCCGACGCCTCCCGGCACCAGATTCAGGCAAATTTCCAACGGCTGGCCATCCTCCGGGCTCGAGGCTATCGAGTACGGCCGCACGATGGATTCGTTCGCGAGCGGCAGTTCGAGCGAGATGAATTGACCGGGAACGAAATTGAAATCGATGGCGCCGGTTAATCTCAGGAACAGCGATCTCGTTTCGGCGTTGTGATTAAAAATCCGTTCGATGGTGGCGATGCAGGTTGCCCGTTGAGCGGGCGCGGACTTCCCGGAATTCGACGGCTCACTCATCCGTTTCCGTTAATGTTGCTCGCTGACCTGATTGATCGTGAAGCGCGGAATCACGATTACGATCTCGGCGTCGTCGCTTTCGACCACCGCCTGGCATCCCAGCCGCGAGGTCGGAGTCAGGCCCGGCGCCTTATCCAGCAGGTCGTCCTCGGCTTCTTCTGATTCCGAGAGCTTGTCCATCCCGCTTTTAACCACCACGTGGCAGGTCGTGCACGCGCAGTTCCCGCCGCAGGCGTGTTCCAGATGAACGTGATTAGCGAGCATCACGTCGAGAATCGAACCCGGCTGGCCGTCGTGCGAGAACGGCGCGTCGGCCGGGTTGAATTCGATCACGCGCTCCGGCTCGCCGCTTTCGTAGATGATCCGAAGTCTAGCCACTATCTCTAGTGAACAAGTTTTTTGAATCGAATGCGATGGGGTTGTTCGGCCTCATTGCCCAGGCGGGCACGCCGGTCGAGCTCGTAGTCCTGATAGTTGCCCTCGAACCAGACCACGCGGCTGTCGCCCTCAAACGCCATGATATGAGTCGCGATGCGATCGAGGAACCATCGATCGTGGCTGATAATCATCGCACAGCCGGCAAACTTGAGCAGCGCCTCTTCCAGCGCGCGGAGCGTGTCGACGTCGAGATCGTTGGTCGGCTCGTCGAGCAGGATCAGATTGCCGCCGCGCTTGAGCAGTTTAGCCAGATGCACACGGTTGCGCTCGCCGCCGGACAGGTCGCCGCCGCGCTTTTGCTGATCGCTGCCTTTGAAATTGAAGCTGGCCACGTATGCGCGAGAGGCGACCTCCCGTCCTCCGATCGTCAACCGCTCAGCGCCGCCGGTGATTTCTTCCCACACCGAGCGCTTGGCATCGAGCTCGTCGCGCAATTGGTCTACGTAAGCCAGCTCGACGGTGTCGCCGAGCCGGACCGTGCCGCTATCGGGCTGCTCCTGTCCGGCGATCATGCGAAATAGCGTGGTCTTGCCGGCGCCGTTGGCGCCGATCATTCCGACGATAGCGCCCGGCGGAACGAGGAAGCTCAGGTTCTCGATCAGCATCCGATCGCCGTAGCCTTTGCTCAAATTCTTGGCTTCGATGACCAGCGAGCCGAGGCGCTTGCCAGCCGGAATCACGATCTCGGTGACGTCTGTCGCACGCTGCTTTTCTTCTGCCAGCAAACTTTCGTAGGCCGTTACGCGCGCCTTGCTCTTTGCCTGACGCGCGCGGGGCGCCATCCGCACCCACTCGAGCTCGCGCTGCAGGGTGCGCTGGCGGGCCGATTCCTGCTTTTCCTCGAGCGCCAGGCGTTGGCTTTTTTGACCCAGCCACGAGGAGTAATTGCCCTGCCACGGAATCCCCATCCCGCGGTCTAGTTCGAGGATCCATCCCGCAACATTGTCCAAAAAATAGCGATCGTGAGTGACCGCTACCACCGTGCCGGGGTATTCCTGCAGATAATGCTCGAGCCACGCCACCGATTCAGCGTCGAGATGGTTGGTGGGCTCGTCGAGCAGCAGCAGATCCGGTCGCTGCAACAGGAGACGGCAAAGCGCAACGCGGCGGCGCTCGCCACCCGAGAGCTGATCGATCGCGACGTTGGTTGGCACGCGCAGCGCGTCGATCGCGATTTCGATCGTGCGGTCCAGCTCCCATCCGTTGGCGGCTTCGATCCGGTCCTGTAGCGCGCCGTATTCCTCCAACAGCTTGGCCATCGCTTCTTCGCTCATCGGCTCGCCCATCTTGGCGCCCAATTGCTCGAAGCGATCCATCGTGGTGCGGATTTCCGCCACACCGTCGTTAACATTGGCGACTACATCTTTCGTAGGATCGAGTCGTGGTTCCTGGGGCAAATAGCCAATTCGCAACCCGTCTGCCGGCCAGGCCTCGCCAGTGAACTCGGGATCTTCCCCAGCCATAATTCGCAGCAGCGAACTTTTGCCGGCGCCGTTGGAGCCGAGCACGCCGATCTTGGCCCCCGGCAGGAAGGACAACCAGATGCCCTTGAGCACTTGGCGATTGGGCGGATGTACCCGCCCGAGATCCTTCATGGTGTAGACGTATTGATGAGCCACGTTCCTCCTCGAACCGCTATTTTAAGCTGCGAACGTCGAAATTGACTTTGATTTATCGAACGACCAGAACTTTTATCGACGCCAAATTGCGTTTGCTCCAGCTTCGCCCCGGGTGTAGAGTTTGATGCCAGATTCGCCCAATTTTCGCCGTGAGTATAGCGAGGCGTTAAGCGGGAGGGAGCCGAGCAATGGCGATGCTGACCAAACGTCAGAAGCAATTAATCGATTTTCTGGATCATTATATCGGCGAGCACGGCTACGCGCCAACCTTACAGGAGATAGGTCAGTATTTCGGTTTGGCGTCTCTGGCGACCGTTCACAAGCACCTCAAAAACCTCGAGCTCAAAGGTTATGTGCGACGACGATGGAATCACAGCCGCGCGCTCGAAATGGTGCCGCGTCATAGACAGGCGAACGCCAGAGAGCTGCCACTGCTGGGGCAGGTAGCCGCGGGCACGCCGATCGAGGCGGTTGAGAGCAACGAGACCATCGCGGTGCCGGAGGATCTGGTGCGGCGGGACAATACGTTTTGCCTGCGCGTGCGTGGCG